>JAYTAU010000665.1:0-2799 GCA_043737375.1 Planctomycetia bacterium | reverse complement strand
GTATTCATCGTGCGCCGGATGAACCAGATACTTGTCGCGGTCCGCCTCATCGCGAAAGGTCACCACAAAAGCGTGCGTAAACCCTTCGGACTTGTTCTCGGGACTGACGTTCGTGCCATGTTCATAGCCGATGATCGCATCAATTTGTTTTGGCAGTTTTCCAAATGCGGCGACCACTTCTTGGACCTGCGCGGGTGTAGTAGTCTCTTTGAACTTGTAGATCACGACGTGCCGTAAAACTTTGTTGGTCTTGGGTTCAATTTTGGCGGGCTTTTCCTCAGCACGAACGTTCTGTGTTGCGGCCATCAGGATAGCTCCAAAAACTAGGCCAAGGATCGTCACCTGCCATCGACTGAATTCGCATTTCCGCATGGGCTTGTTCTCCGCTAAATGGTCGTTATCGTTTTGACTTGGTGAAATGAGTATACTCGAATCATCGCGCCGCGGTCGCAAAACCGTTGACGCGGCGATGGCAATTGCATCGCAATGTTATTGTGAAACCAACCCGAATCCCACCCATTGCAAAGGGTGACTTTGTAAACTGCTCATTCCACTTTTTCATTGATGTTATTCAATCGAATTATGAGCCATCGCTTTGCCGCTGTCATTGTTTTTGCATCCGTCGTCAGTTGCCTAAACTATGCTTGCAAATCCGGGCAGGCTGAAATTTATCAATACGCGATTCCCGCCAAGAGTTTCGACGGCAAAGAGATCACCGCGTTTTTGTGGGTGCCCCCCAATGCCGATCGGTTGCGCGGCGTGTTGGTGGGCGGACAGATTCTGATGGAGCAACCGTTTGCCCGCGATCCGGCCATTCGCCAGGCCTGCACCGACGAGAAATTGGCGATCGTGTTTTTTTCGCCCCCGCTCGATGCGGTCTTCAACTACAAAGAAAAAGGTTCCGGCGAGTTGCTGCAGCAAACGCTTGACGCGCTGGCGGCACATTCGGGCTATCGCGAGTTGTCGCATGCTCCGCTGTTTAGTTTCGGACATTCGGTCGCCACTATATTTGCTCGCAACGTGGCGTTCTGGCAACCCAAACGCGTGTTCGGCGTGTTGCTGTTCAAAGGAGGGATGGGCTTTCCGGCCAACGACCCCGAAGCCAATGTACTGGGCGTACCGATCATGGCCATTAAGGGGCAGTTCGAAGAGTTCGGCCCCGGCCCGAGCGGCGCACTACGCGATTTCGAAGATCGCGAGACGGCTTGGCAGGGAACTCGTAATGGATTGCTGACGTTGCGCGAAAAAGATGATCGCTATCTGGTTAGTTTGCTGGTCGATCCGGGCGGTTCGCACTTCGCCTGGTCGAGCGATATGTCTCCCACCGTCGCGATGTTCATTCGCAAGTGTGCCAAGGCGAGAATTCCCGATTGGCCGCTGGATACCAAAGCGGCCGTGGTCTGCCGCGAGGTCGATCCCAAAAGCGGCGCGCTAAGCCACGCCGAGTTGGGCAAGCCTGAACACGCGGGCACGGACTATCCATCGTACAAGGGCGAGCCGAAAAATTCGTTCTGGCATTTGGATGCCGAGCTGGCCCAGGCATGCGACGCGTATCACGCCGGCAAAATGAACAAGAAGCCGCAGTTCGTGACATTTGCCGATCCCAACAACGGCAAGCCGATTTTCGTCGGCCACGATCTGCGATTGAAATTTAACCCCGTGTGGGTCGGTGCCGACACGTTCAAAGTGGCAGGGACGTTTCTCGACAAAGCACCGGATAAGTATCCCAAGGTCGAAGGAGCCGTCGGACATGCCGACGGCCCGCTGCAATTTCGCGTGTATGCGGGAACGGTCGATCCCGCAAATGGCGATGTTAAAACCGCCAATTCGAAAAATACCGCCACGTTCCGGGTCAACATGGATGGCCGCGGAAAAGTTCGCGCCGAGTTGTTGGTGTTTCACCCGGGCGATGCGACATACCGTTATGCGGAACAGCAAAGTCGGGTCAACTTGCCGACGGAGCTAAAAGCCGGCACGTCGCAGAAAATCACATTTGCGCCGCTGGGCAGTATGAAGGTAAGCGACAAGCCGGTGAAGCTGGAAGCCAAAAGCGACTCGGGCCTGCCGGTGCGATTTTTTGTCGAAAGCGGCCCGGCCGTGATCGAAAACGGGGCGATTAAACTAAGCGAGATCCCCAAGCGGGGCAAATTGCCGATCACCGTCACCGTAGTCGCGTATCAATACGGCAGCGCGGTGGAACCACTGGTGCAGAGCGCAGAAGTGGTTAAGCAGGTGGTGGAAGTGGGAGAATGAAATACCTAGGTATTTACACAACGTTCTCAAACTTCCGGCATTTGGGCAAACCACGAAAGAAGCGAAACAAACGAAAAAAATAGTTCCCGAATTTTGTCTTACTTTCGTGTCATTCGTGTGTTTCGTGGTCATACACTTTGTCGATGGCCACTCATTACGAGTGCGACCCCGATATTAAACATGTTCCGATTATCACTACTTAAATCAGCTCATGGATCGGCTCAATGTCCGAGTCGACCGGGTAGCGGGGCGTGCCGGAGCCGTCGAACACGCGGTCGCGGTGCGCGTCGAGCTGCATGTTGTGATACAGCGTGGCAAAGACCTCTTGAAACTTCACCGGGCGTTTGGTTGGTTCCTCGCCATATTTGTTCGTCTCACCGATGACCTGACCGGTGCGCATCCCGCCGCCTGCCAGCAGTGCCGCGTTGGCGCGCGGCCAATGGTCGCGGCTATTCATCTTGTTGATCTTGGGAGTGCGTCCGAATTCGCCCCACACGACGACCGAAACCTGCTCGTTGAGCCCGCGCTCGTGCAGGTCGGTCACCA
>JAYTAU010000664.1:0-6942 GCA_043737375.1 Planctomycetia bacterium | reverse complement strand
TCATTTCGAGCATACGATCGCCATGACCGAGAACGGCCCCTGGGTGCTGACTGCACCGCCGACTGAAGAGGAGTTAGGAATTAAGAGTTAGGGCGAGCGGGGTACGTCAGTGCCCTGTCCGTTGCAATAGCCGAGGAATTTGGCTTAGCGGCGCTGCTGCCGGCAACATTCGAAAAGAAACCAAAGTTTTACCGCCTCAGGGGCTTGCAAATACCGGGCCTTAGATTTTATACTGATTCGCTTTCGATTCGTCGAGCAATAGCATCATATTTTTAGGTCGACCAGCCCATGAAAGTTCGCGCCAGCATCAAGCGCATTTGCGAGAGTTGTAAGATTGTGCGCCGGCGAGGCGTGGTCTTCGTGGTTTGCAGCAATCCTCGCCATAAACAGCGCCAGGGCTAGGTTGTAGCTGCTTGGGTTGTAACAGCGTAGGTTGTAGCAGCGGCCGCAATTTTGTTTCGGCCAATTTTAGTGTTGTGTCGATCCGTCGTCACGCTGCTTTGAATTATCAAATATTGCAACAGGATTGTCGCTCACGCTTTGGGCGTCACCTACTTAAACATTCCGGTTCCAGCGGGACCGGCAAGGGAGTAATCGGGTATGCCGCGTTTGATGGGTGTTGATATTCCTGCCGACCGTGCCACGGTGATTTCGCTGCAGTACTTGTATGGCGTTGGCAAGCAGATTGCCCGCGAGTTGTGCCACAAGGCCGGTGTGAATCCGCAGACCAAGGCTCGCGAGCTGCATGAAGATGAAGTCGCTCGAATCGCGGCGCTGCTCGACAAGGATTACACGGTCGAGGGGCAGTTGCGTCGCCAGGTTGCGCAAAACATCTCACGACTACGCGACATCAACTCGTATCGCGGTATTCGGCATCGGCGCGGTTTGCCGGTTCGTGGTCAGCGCACTCGCACCAATGCTCGAACTCGCAAGGGTCCGAAGAAGACGGTCGCCGGCAAGAAGGGCGTCAAGGACATGAAGTAGTTTAGTGGCCAAGCTCGCCAGAGCTTGAGCAGGTAGCCGAACTAGGTCGAGTCCGAGAAAATCGAAGCCAATTTAAGCACTCGAATCTTTAGGAGTAGTCATTCGTGGCAGTTAGCAAGCGACGCAAGGTCCGCCGAAATGTAACCGTGGGTGTAGCTCACATCAAGGCGACCTTTAACAATACGACCGTGACGATCACCGATACCAAGGGGGATACCCTTTGCTGGTCGAGTGCCGGTACTTCGGGTTTCAAGGGTAGCCGTAAAAGCACTCCCTTTGCCGGCCAATGCGCCGCGCAGCAATGTGCCGAAAAGGCGACCAAGTTTGGTGTCAAGGAAGTCGACGTTCGCGTGAAGGGTCCCGGTAGCGGTCGCGAAAGCGCCATCACCGCCTTGCAGGCTGCGGGCTTGTCGGTCAAGAGTATTGAAGACGTCACCCCGCTGCCGCATAACGGCTGCCGCCCGCCGAAGAAGCGTCGCGTGTAGTTGGCGCAGCGTTGTCGTCAGTACTGCGAGCGAGCGGCAGGGTTTTTCCCGGCTGTGCATTTGGTTCTGCTCAACGCCTGTTTTATTAATGGCTTAAATCTATCATCCAATGTTTGCCGTCGCGTAGTTGCGTGTCGGCCCTGTGGTCTGAAGGAAATGTAATGGCTCGTATTACTGGACCGGTTTGCCGTCTTTGTCGTCGTGACGGTTTGAAGTTGTTTCTCAAGGGAACGCGTTGCGACACGCCGAAGTGCGGGATCGAACGTCGCGACGTTCCGCCCGGCATGAATCAAGCCCGGCGCGGCAAGTTGACCGACTACGGCATCCACTTGCGCGAGAAGCAAAAGGTTAAGCATTATTACGGTGTGCTGGAACGCCAGTTCCGCGGCTATTATGCGCGCGCCGCCAAGGGTAAGGGCAACACGGGTGAAGCGTTGATGAGCTTGCTCGAACGCCGGCTCGATAATGTGGTGCATCGGCTGGGCTGGGGACAGTCGCGATCGCAGGCCCGCCAATTGATTACGCACGGCCATATTACGGTCAACGGTTATCGGGTCGACATCGCCAGCTATCTGGTTAAGGCTAATGACATTATCCGAGTCAAAAATCGCGCTAAGAGCTTGCAAGCCGTTGCCGCCAATATGTCGGAGTATCGCCGCGAAGTGCCGGACTTCTTATCTCGTGCCGAAGGCGTCATCCCTGAAGGCCGCGTGGCCCGCCTGCCTGCAGCCGACGACGTGTCGATTCCAGTCCAAGCCAACTTAATTGTCGAATTGTGTTCGAAGTAAAATTCGGCAGCAGCCTGCTTCGATTCGACGTTCCCCGACAAGTTTCATTATCACACGCGGTGACCTGTTTACCGCCCGCTTCCGAGGGAGGCCTATAATTATGCATATTCGCTGGCGTGGACTTGAACTTCCGAGTGCCGTGGTTTGTGACCACAGGAGCTTGAGCGGAACCTACGGCAAGTTTGTCGCCGAACCTTTCGAGCGCGGCTTCGGAACGACCATTGGCAATAGTTTGCGCCGTATCCTGCTTTCCAGTTTGGAAGGTAGCAGCATCACGCAGATCAAAATCCAGGGTGCTCAGCACGAGTTCACCACGCTGCCCGGCGTGGTTGAGGACATGACCGACTTGGTGCTGAACATCAAGTCGTTGGTCGTCAAAAATCATAGCGATTCGACTAAGGTCGTGCGTATCGAGCGGAACAAGCGCGGCGTCGTGACCGGTGCCGATGTCCAAACCGACGAATCGGTCGAAGTCATCAACAAGCATCATGTGCTGGCCACGCTGACCGACGACGTTCCGTTTATCGTCGAAATGGTGATCGAAAACGGCCGCGGTTACGTGCCCGCGACCGAACATAGCCCCAACGTCGCCGAAATCGGCATCATTCCGGTCGATGCGGTGTTCAGTCCCGTGACCCGCGTCCGCTACGAGATCGAAGAGACTCGTGTCGGTCAAAAGACCAACTACGACAAGCTGACGCTCGAAATTTGGACCAATGGTTCAATTCATCCCGAATTGGCCTTGGTCGAATCGGCGAAGATTCTTCGCAAGCATCTCAACCCGTTCGTGCAATACAGCGAGTTGGGTGCCCGCGTGACTTCGGCCGGTCGGGGTGGTGCCTTGGGCGCGCTCGACGCTTCGATCGAAAGCAAGTTGAACATGAGCCTGGCCGAGCTGAAGCTTTCGGTACGGGCGACCAATTGCCTCGAAAGCGAAGCGATCAACACCGTTCGCGATCTGGTAACCAAAAACGAAGATCAACTGCTCGAAGTCCGCAATTTCGGCGAAACCACGTTGAAAGAAGTTCGCGAAAAGCTCAATGAACTCGGCTTGCGGCTCGGCATGCGAGTCCCGCCGGCCACAGCCGGCGTGTAGTTGGCGAGGCGAGCAGCGAGGGTTGAGCAAAGAGAAGTTTAAGTCATTTTAACCCCTCTCCCCCTGGGAGAGGCGGCGAGGTTACGAGCGGTGAGGGACTGAACTAGAGTGATGCTCGTTTCGTCGCAAAAATACAGATTAAGGGGCTCTAACTTAACTTGGCCCGCCCCTGTGCCACTGGCTCCGCCAGTGCGCTGCTGCCGGTTAAGTTAAGGCCTCTAAGGTCGGTCCAAAAAACCACAGAAACGGAATGAATTCCGTTTTACAATTTACGTCCGAAAGACGGCGCGATAGCGCCAAAGGTGTATCATGCGTCATCGTCGTAAAGGCCGCGTGCTTGGCCGTTCTCCCTCGCATCAACGGGCGTTGCTTCGCAACTTGGCCAGTGCGCTGTTTTTGACCGAACGCGACGCCGAGTTGGATGACAACGCGCCCAAGGTCAAGGGCCGTATCGTCACTACCATTCAAAAAGCCAAGGAAGTTCGGCCCTACGTCGAGCGCTGCATAACCCTGGCGCGCCGCTCGATGAAGCACCTCGACGCCGCGCAGCAGTATGCTCCGCCGACTGGCGACGACGGCGCGGTCGATCGCAATAGCGACGCTTTTAAGAATTGGAAAAAGAGCCCGGACTGGAACAAGTGGCGCGTCGCTGTGGCCCCCGTGGTCAACGCTCGCCGCCGCGTCTTTACCATGCTGCGCGACAAGCAAGCCACGCAACTCTGTTTCGACGCGGTGGCACCTCGATTCGCCGATCGTGATGGTGGTTATACTCGCGTCTTGCGTTTGGCCAAGCCCCGCTTGGGTGATGCGGGCACCCGGGCGATTTTGGAATTCGTCGGCGTTCGCGACCGCGTTTCTCAGCGCAGCAACGCCCCGCAGATCGATAACACGGCTCCGCGCGTGGATGATACGCCTCGTGTCAACGAGACTGCTCCCCAGAGCGAGACCGCGCCTGCCAACGCGTAGCGTTATAGCCTAATTATCATCTACGCCAACGGCCGGGATTACCCCGGCCGTTTGCATTGGTGGTATCCGTGGCGCGGTGCCTGTGCTATTGCATAACTATTCCGTCCGGCATTTGCCTGCCTGTTGCCTCTAATCAACTTGTGCTAGCACTATTCCGCCGTTGACCGGCGCTGCCGTAGCGGGTATCTATCTTGCCATGCTCGGGCCGTCTTCGTCGGCACGCCTGATTTGCCTTTAGGTCATTCCTCGCAAGGTTGGTATGGCGACGCTATTTCGCCTGGTGTTGGCATTGCCACTTGTGGCCATGCTTGGCGGCTGCGCATGGTTGGAGCCTGAATCGCGAGGCCGCTCGCCGCTCTCTCCCATCAAATTGGCGCCGGACGCCGCGCAGCTCGAGGTCATATTTGCCCGACATACGTTCGATCAGGCCGAACTGAATCAGCCGTTGTGGGATCAGGTCGACGAACTTCAGCTTAGTAGTGAAACCCGCGCGGGGCTTGCGCAAAACGGCCTGCGCGCCGGCGTGATCAGCGGCGCGCTGCCTAGTGCGCTGGAAAGACTAGTGAAAAACGGCTCGATCGCTGTCGCTCAGCCCGCGGGAAATGCCGCCGAACCGTCGAACTCGCTCGATGGCCTGCCAAGTCGGGCCGATGGGGCAGCAAATCGAATTGACGCCGAACCGACGGTTCGCACGCGCACGCTGCATGCTCGATCAGGTCAGCGCAGCGAGTTGCTGGCATCGGGCATTTACGATCAACTGCCGCTGTTGATGCGCGAGGAGGGTCAGGTGCGCGGGAAGACTTATTCGCAAGCCCAGGGGTTGTTCGTTTTGAAAGCCGCTCCGCAGGGTGACGGCCGGGTGCGATTGAATTTGCTGCCTGAAATTCAGCACGGCGATTCCAAACAACATTGGATCGGCGACGACGGCGTGTTTCGACTGGAATCGGGCCGGGCTAAACTGGCATTCGACAAGCTGGCGATCGACTTGACTTTGGCCCCGGGCCAATCGCTGCTGCTGGCCAGCCGCTCGGACCGGCCGGGGAGCCTGGGGCATTACTTTTTCACGGAGTCCGGCTCAGGACAATTGCACCAAAAGCTGTTACTGATTCGCCTGGATGAGAGCAAGTACAACGACCAGTTTGTGCTGGAACGGGCGCCGGCAGTGCAAAAAAGTTTGGAGTTCGGAGTGCGAAATGCGGAGTGACTTCGATTTCCGAATGACTCCGCACTCCCAACTTCGCATTCCGCACTTCCCGCCCCCTTCTGAAATCGCCCTGCTCGCTTTATAATGACCAGGACTAGCGGCCCACAGCAAATCTTCCTGTAAAGCCGCGGCTATTGGCCGCGTTTTCTGCCCTGCGACTCAACGATCAACTGGAGTTTTTGGTATGCCTCTTGTGCCTATGCGTCTGCTGTTGGATCATGCCGCTGAACATGGCTACGGCCTAGCTGCCTTCAATGTGAATAACATGGAGCAAATTCAGGCGATCATGGAGGCGGCCAAGGAAACCGACTCGCCGGTCATCGTGCAGGCTTCTCGCGGCGCGCGGAATTACTGCCAAGACAATTATCTAAGGCATCTGATGATTGCCGCGGCAGAGCTCTATCCGCAAATTCCGATCGCCATGCATCAAGATCACGGCAACAGTCCGAAGACCTGTATCAGCGCCATCGAGAACGGTTTTACCAGTGTGATGATGGATGGTTCGTTGGCCGAGGACGGCAAGTCGCCGGCCGATTACGACTACAACGTGCGGGTGACGCGCGAAGTGGTCGACGAAGCCCATCGTCGCGGCGTCACCGTCGAAGGCGAACTCGGCTGTCTCGGCTCGCTCGAACATGGCGGCGGCGAGCAGGAAGACGGCCACGGCGCTACCGGCACGTTGTCGCACGATCAGCTGTTAACCGACCCCGAAGAGGCCGAGCGGTTTGTCGCCGAGACCGGTGTTGATGCATTGGCCGTCGCCATCGGCACCAGCCACGGCGCTTACAAGTTCAGCCGCAAGCCGACGGGCGAAGTGTTGGCGATGAGCCGCATCGAAGAGATCCATCGCCGGCTGCCCAACACGCATTTGGTGATGCACGGTTCGAGCAGCGTGCCGCAAGAGCTGCAAGACATCATCAACAAGTACGGCGGAAAAATGCCGCAGACGTACGGCGTGCCGGTCGAAGAGATTCAGCGCGGTATCAAGCACGGCGTTCGCAAAATCAACGTCGACACCGACAATCGCATGGCGATCAGCGGCGCGATTCGCAAAGTCCTGTGGGAAAGCCCCGACAAATTCGATCCGCGAGATTACCTAAAACCGGCCCGCGACGCTATGAAGAAAATTTGTGCCGAACGGATGTGCCAATTCGGACAAGCGGGCAACGCGGGCAAAATCAAACCGATCTCGATGGCAGCGATGGCGGATAAATACGCGGCGCTGGTCTAAATAATTGCACCACAGAGCCACCGAGGACACGGAGGGGAAAAGTGTTGCGGCGATTGGTATTTGGTTTGTGTATTCGAGCTTGGTCATTCGGACTTAGAAGCCCTTACAGAACGTATCACAACCCGAAGCGTGAGCGAGGAGTTGCCGATAATTTGCAGTTTTTCCTCGCTGACGCTTCGGGTTAGGAT
>JAYTAU010000663.1:0-6948 GCA_043737375.1 Planctomycetia bacterium | reverse complement strand
CCAATAGCGCCCCTTGAGCGCCTTCGAACAGCAGCCGTTGATTGGCCTCGACCGCATCGAGCAGCAGAGCGGTGGTGTCGGCGACGAACGGTCGCAGTTTTGCGGCATAGCCCGAGTACTCGGCATAGATTTGTTCGGCGTCGAGCGGTTGGTGCGAACCGGCCGTGCCATTGGCGCTACTTAGCGATTTGTTTTTGGCGGCGCAAACGTGCGCAATCTTCTGACGAAAGTCATCGCGATACAGATCGCCCAAACGAATGGCGTACGCGCGACCGACCTTGTCGCGATAACAGGGCCCGATGCCGCGTTGTGTTGTGCCGATGGCTTCGCCGCTGGAAACGCTGCCGTCCATTTGGCGATCTTCGGCGATGTGCCAGGGAAAGATGACGTGAGCCCTATCGCTGATCAGCAGATTCGAGTCGACTTTCACGCCGCGCGCCAGCAGTCCTTCGATCTCGGCCAGCACCGACGGCGGATTGACCACCACACCGCCGGTGATCACCGATTTCACCCGCGGGTTGAGGATTCCGCTAGGGATCAGCGACAGCTTGTAAGTTTGGCCGTTGGCGACGACCGTGTGCCCGGCGTTGGCACCGCCCTGATAGCGGACGACCAGATCGTGCTGTTCGGTGAGCAGATCGACGAGTTTACCTTTGGCTTCATCGCCCCACTGCAAGCCAATCACACAAGTTCCGGGCACAACATTATCCTTAATTTGGTCGAAAACGATCGAAAACAGAAAACGATTCTGCAGGGAATGCGCTGCTGAGGCATTCCGGCACTACTTGGCTGCCAGAGGCCAGATGTAATCAGCTGGCCCGATCGTGCAAACCCATCAGTTTACGAAGGGTGCGGTTAGTGGGTCAAGGGTGAGCGCGATGACACTAAAAATAGCGATGACCTTATTCGTTCCCTCTCATTAAATGCTTTACCTGCGGCGAATATCCAAGACTAATCCGGCAATCAGCCCGATTCCGCCACCTGCAAAAATATATTTGGCAGCGCAAGCGCTCCCGCAGGCCGGGGCGAACATTCCCCCAAGTAAACAACCGGCCAGCAAACCGATCACGAGATACCAAGGTCGTACTTTCATGCGTACGATTGTATGGGAGTTCGACCAAGAAGTACCGGTTAAGGGGCGAACAAAAAATAACTTCCTCACAAAATCCTCTCCATCTGGGAGAGGGTGGGGTGAGGGTCGGAAATATCGGGAAGTTATTTTTCGTTCGCCCCTAAGTAAGAGCGCGAACACCTACCGTGCTTCGCCCGCCCGCACCCGACCGCAAGCATCGCTTAGCTCATTCAATGCTGCCTGAATGCTGCCCATCGGTTCACCATTGCGAACGACGCGTTCGAGCCGTGCGGCGAACGGCGTGATCTGATCGAAGCCGTAGCTTCCCGCCGCGCCCTTGATCTGATGGGCCAAGCGTCCCAGTTCGTCCCAATCCGACCGCGCAAACTGCGACTGCATGTCGCGAATGCGATCCGGCATCTCCTCGACGAACATGGTCACGATCTCTCCCAAGTCGGGATCGGCACCCAGCGTGGAATAATAGACTTCATCAATGATTAAAGATGCGGTCATGCGAAAGCTCGTCCTTTCGATACTCTCTACCGGGTTTTAGTTGCCTCGGTATCAGGTGGCACTGTTCAATCGTACGTCACCCTTGCGCCGGCGCTATTGGGGGGGAAGGCAAAATTGCGCAAGACCGCAGAGTATTCGCCAACGTCGGGGCGTACCGCTGAATGCAATTGCCCTGCTTCAGGCAGCGACGTTGTGCGACACCGAATGGATGTTCCGACGTGCTTCACAGATCGCCCGCAGACACAGTTCTTAACGCGACCGATCGTGGTGCCTTGCATCTGAAGATTTACATGGAACACAGTCCTATTTCTGCACACGTTATGGACTGTCTGTACTGGGTGGGCGGGTTGCGACGATTTTGTCGGGCTAACATTCGGCATGGTCGGCACCGTGCGACTTTTCGGTAAACGATGACTTAACGTTAAGGGCTGAATGCGCTAAAGAGCGAATTGTTTCCAATCAGGCAATGCAGCTAAGTGAGGCGGTGTTTGCGGTCGATAGCACGCAATAGGACCTGCTAAACGGTTCGGCCAGTCCTGCGGATCGCGCCAAAAAACCAAATACGGTTGGGCGTCCCAGGCGGGTAAATGGCGACCTGCGGAGCCGGTTGGCACACTTCGAGAATCCCCTGATTAGGAGTACTCCCCATGAAGCGTCAGATTGTTTTGTCGGCGGCCTTGTTGGCCGGTTTATTGTTGTTCGCCGGCGTGTCGGATGCGCAGGCCTTCCATTTCATGCATAACCGCGGTTGCGGCTGCGAAACCTCATGCTGTGCGCCCGAGCCTAGCTGTTGCGAAGCTCCTTGCCGCAAGCATGGCCGTTTGTTCGGTCACAAGCATCGCGGTTGCTGTGCACCGGCTTGCGAAAGCACCTGTGCGGCCGAGCCGACATGCTGTGCCAAGGCTGAGCCGACTTGCGCCGCCGCACCGTCGTGCTGCGAGCCGACTTGCTGTGGCAAGAAGCGTCACTTCGGCGGTTTGTTCCACCGGAACAAGTGCTGCAAGAACGATTGCGGTTGCGAAGCGACTTGCGCTGCCGAGCCGACTTGCAACGCCGCCCCTTCGTGCTGCGAACCGACTTGCTGCGGCAAGAAGCGTCACTTCGCCGGCCTGTTCTCGCACTTCAAGAAATGCTGCAAGAACGATTGTGGTTGCGAAGCCACTTGTGCTGCCGAACCGACCTGCGGTTGCCGCTAGTACTATCACCGAGCTGGCTCCAGCTTGTTGATCTTTTAAAACTTATCGCAAACGGCCCGCCACTTATCGACAGTGAGCGGGCCGTTTGTGTTTTGAGGGGCAGCAAGCGACGAGGCGACGAGGAATGGCCGTTATGTCGCTTGACTTTAGATGCACGAATCTGCCATGCTGAGCGCACGCACTTTGCGCAAAAAACGGAGACTCAAGACGGAGTTCTCTCATGGTTTGCGGATTCCAGCTTCGCGTACTCTCGCACCCCATAGTTCGCTTGGCCTATTCTTGGCTGGTGGCTCTCGGCGTTTTGGTCGAATTGGTTGCAGCCGCCGAGATTCAATCGAAACCGGCGAGTTCGCCGCCTAAGCCGGCGATTGCGAAATCAATGCCGGTTCAGTCATCTGATCAGATACGGGTCGACGTTAAATCACCTGATGCTAAATCGTCGAATGCAAAATTGTTGGATGCCCAATTGGCTGCCGGCGAGT
This sequence comes from Planctomycetia bacterium, assembly GCA_043737375.1. Lineage (GTDB taxonomy): Bacteria > Planctomycetota > Planctomycetia > Pirellulales > JALHPA01 > JAWXCH01. Next base: position 3,685 of record JAYTAU010000663.1, on the reverse strand, counting down.
TTGCCCCGGCTGTTCGAAGCGCTCTCGATAATCCCGAACGCGCCGCGCGAGACACACTGCTAGCCCGAGTGGCCTATCAACAGAGCAACGTCGGTGCAACGCAACAGGCGATTCGGACCGCGACCGAAATTCAGGACGATTTGCTTCGCAGTGAATCACTGCACCGGTCCCGCGCTCGACCGCTCGATCGTCGCGAAGCCGCCGGAGGTACCCAAGCCGACTTCGACTCGCTGATTAATTTGATCACCAGTACGATTGCCCCGCCCACCTGGGATGTTCTTGGTGGACCCGGCGCGGTCGATGGTTTCGAAGGGGGTGTGTATTGCGATCCTGCCGGCGTGCTACGACCGCTGCTCAAGGAAGAACGCACCGGGCGATTGGCAATGTTGCGTCGAATCGCGACTTCGGCAGCGCAACCGCGCTCGGCGTCCGTGCAAGCGCCTAGCAACTTGCGAAAAATTTCGCTGACTCGGCTCGAACGCCAATTGCAAGCTAGAAGCGCCTTGGGTGAAAAACCGACCGAAGAAATGCGTGCCTTGGCCGGGTTACAGCGCGTGAAGTTCGTCATCGTCGATGCAGCAGCCGGCGACATTATTCTTGCGGGACCGGCCGGCGACTGGAAGGAAGATCGCGAAGGCCGTTTGCTCAGCGTCGAAGGCGACCAGCCAATTTTGCAGCTCGACGACTTGGTCGTGGTGCTGCGGCACATGCTCGATGACAAGCAAGGAAAGTTCGGATGTTCGATCACGCCAACCCAAGAGAACTTAGCGCGAACGCAGTCGTTTCTCAAAGAGTCGAACAAAACCCCCTTAAAACCTGGTGGTCGTGACGCATGGCTGAAAAAACTGCAAGCCGAGCTCGGCCGGCAAAATATCGACGTCTATGGCATCGATCCGCGCACCCGCGTCGCGCGCGTACTGGTTGAAGCCGATTATCGCATGAAGCTCGTCGGGCTGGGGCTCGAAGAGAGCGTGTTGGGCGTCAAAAACTATCTCGATTCGATCGTCGTCAAGCCGGGCGAAGCGCCGCCGTCATTCGATGTTTTGCGTTGGTGGTTCACCTTGAATTACGATGCGGTATTGACCTCACCTGATCACGATATCTTCGAGATCCGCGGTCAAGGCGTGAAGGTGCTTAGTGAGAACGAACTGCTCACTGCGACTGGAGCGCGCGAGCATACGGGCCAGGCATCCGAAGCGAATCATCAGTTCACCAACAGCTTTACCGAGCAGTTCCCGCGGCTTGCCGAGCGGTATCCGATTTATGCGGAACTACGCAACATTTTCGACCTGGCATTGGTTGGAGCGATCCTAAAAAGCGAGAACCTGCCAAGCAAAATCCACCGGCAACTGCCGATGTTCGGCAGCGATGAGCGGTTTATTGACCAGCGGTATTCGGTCGCTTTAGGCCAAGCGCCGCAAACCGTCGACACGGTGATTGCCCATCGCACGATCAATCGCATTCATATCTTGGTCGGAGTCAGCGGCGGAGTGGCATGCGACGCTTTACCTTTAGTGGGCCGCGACCGGTTAAGCGTCGACAAGTCCGATCGACTCAGTTCAGATCGAGCCAAAGCCGTCATTCGCAGTCGCGAAGCTACTGATGACCGGCAAGCTTGGTGGTGGGACTAGAGTCGAGAACGTTGTGGCGCAGTTTGAGAACACATTCGCTGACCGGCAATCATTACCTGTCTTTCCTGGTTGCTAAAGGTCGATCTTGCGCAACCGCTAATCTTTGTCGAGTTTACCGGCGCGCGAGGCGGTGGTTTGCCGCAGAATGCGTTCGATTTTCTTTGATCGCGGGTTTTTGCCCGGTCGTTCGACAGTACCGATCTTCCCGAGAGCCTCGCCGAGTGCCCGCAAAGTTTGCCCAACAGTGAGGCTCCCCGGCTTGAGCCTCGTTAAAGTCAACGCAATCGGCAGCCGTCCCACGATCCCCTTAAAGTCATGTACGCCAATGGCTTAGGATTGTTAGTATTTTGCCATAAAACGATCCTTAATAATCATCCGCCGTTGCAAGTCCGATATGCCATTGTGTGGAATAGCACGGACGCATTCACATAGCTCGCCGAACGAGTACTGCAAGGTGCTCTCCGACACGTTCGTGCTCTCACCCACACCAATTAGCTTTTGTCAGTCGCCGGGCTGACGATTGCGATTGGACTGCTACATCGGACTCATGCCCCTCGAGCGAGAACGGTTCTCGCGCCGCGTAACGGATTGTGACTAGCGCGCCAGATAGTCTGTCGATTTCTCGCCAGGCAATGCCGCGCGGTCGTATCTTTCCAAAAAGGAATTTGACCATGAGAAAGTTGGTGCTAGTGCTGAGTGTGTTACTCCTCAGCTCCGCGCACGTCGTTGCCGGCCACCACGGTGGATCGGGCTGCAATGACTGCGGCTGCCAGCAAAACCTGCGTAAGGTTTGCCGCTGGGTTTGTGAAATCAAAGAAGTCAAAGATTACGAATGGAAATGCGAATGCGAAGACTTCTGCATTCCGGGCCCCAGCAGCTTCTGCCGCAAGCCCGACTGTGATTGCGATTGCGATAACGATTGCTGCCGCGATTGCCAACGCCATCTCAGGTTGTGCGACAAAGGCGTCAAGGAATGGGGTCCTCCGTGCGGTTGCTGTGTGCGGACCAAGAAGAAGCTGATCAAGGTTGAAGTGGTGAAGAAGGTTCCGGTCTACAAGTGCGTGATCGAAACCGTTTGCGACAACTGCGGCTGCGACAATGGTTGCAACACGGGCTGCAACGCTGGTTGTGCGACCGCGACCGATTGTGGTGCCCCGGCTGGAGTTCCTGCTCCGATGCCAGGCGACCATTCGGCACCGCTGCCTCCCGCGCCGACTCCCGCCAAAGAAGCTCGTCAAGTCCCAGGGCTGTCGGCTCCCATGCTGTCGGCCTTTGCTCCTGCCAGTCGCTAAGCGTTCGATGAATCACGTCGGCACGGAGCGCCGACCCCAATGCTCCAAATCCCGTTCTGACATTTTCTCCTTGTTAACGGAATAACGAGATCACAATTATGGTTATCCAACTGAAACGTCTCGGCGCCATGATGCTGGCCGGAGGCCTCGCACTGGGGCCGATCCTCGCCGGCAGCGCTCAGGCTCAACAGCCCGATCTGTACAGCATTCAACAACAATTACAGCAACAACAAGATGAGATTCGCGCACTGCGAGCTCAACTCAACACGGTCGAGAGCGATCTGGCTCCGCTCCCTCCGGTCGGCATCGGCGAAGTCGCCGAATACGATCTTGAAGCCCAGAACGTCTCGCAAGACAAAAGCAAGAAGGACGACAAGGGCAAAAAGAAAAAGACCGATGCCGAGCGCATTGCCGACATCGAGAAGTCTTTGAAAAAGACGGCTGACGAAGCCAAGAAAAAGAAGGCCGCCGACGCCGAGAAACCGGCCATATCGGTGCGCGGTCGTATCCATACCGATGCGGCGATGTTCGATCAGGATCCCCAGAACATCGCCACCGTGGGCGATGCGCTGAACGGCGTCGACTTCCGTCGCGCTCGGATCGGTGTCGACGGTAAGTTTCTGGAAACTAATTCGTGGCGAATCGAGATGGACTTCGCGGGCGGCGGTCGTCCCTCGTTCACCGATGTTTACTGGCGAGTCAGTGAGCTGCCCTATGTGAACAACGTGACCGTCGGTCACTACAAAGAATGGTACGGTTTGG
>JAYTAU010000662.1:0-6948 GCA_043737375.1 Planctomycetia bacterium | reverse complement strand
CGCCATACAACAAGTTCCCGCTGCCAGTACATGCCGAAGGCACGGATGACTTCGTCTGCGCCATCGGGAATTGGTTCGATTGCGAGTTGCGCATTGCTTTGCTTCAGCGCAAAAGTTCCCTTTCCTGCTTTGACAAAAGGCGAATCGACACCGTCGTGTTTAATAGAAGCGGTAATTTGTGCTCCGACCGTCGCGTCGGGAGTTGCGCCATTCGATGTTTTCAGTCCTCGGGTCAGGATGCGTTCAGTAATCTCCCGGTAATGTAATGGATCCTTTGCGTCGGTGAGGACCGAAATAATTGCGCTCTTCCAAGATTGTTCGGCCATAGTCCAGTGCGAGTGGAAATTTATATTGTTTGTGCCCGATTGCAATTAACGTTCCGACCAATAGTCAGGCTGCCGGCTCATGTGCGCGACTGCGACGACGAGTACCATGTCAATCGATATTTACGGTAAAGAATCTGAAACGGATAACGCTTCATCAAATAGAATCGGTGGCGATCTTCGCTATACGGATATCTTTCTGGGTCTATGGCGATTGCATCCAGCGCTTACACAAAATACGCTTCAAAACTTTCGGTCGCTCGCTGGCTCCGTTTGGCGTACCAACGAAGCGAGTCGGTATAATCGTTTTCCGCACCTTCACTAATCGATATTTTACTCATCGAGGCCGGCCTTCAGCCGCGCGGGCTTACACCTCGCTCCAAGGTGTCGACGAACTTCGCCCAGCATAATATTCTGCCGACCGGCGTTGCGCCTCGGCGATCCATGCTTCACTCGGCAGCGGCCAGTCGGTTGGCGGCACGCCTTCCCAAAATTCGGCTGCCAAGGAGGATTCGTTCAGCCGGAGTAAGTGCCGCAGCAGCCTCGCGAACGTCATGAAACGTAGACATTGTTATTAAAATACCTCAGTGCTTGAGTCTACTAAAACCTGTTCAGTTCACTTCGAAGTTCGGCAAACTTTGGCAAGTCTTCGCGGTCTTTCCAAATACCGCGGTCTTTCCAAATACCGCGGGCTTGCCGCAATGCGGCGAGTCGGCTGTCGTTTTGATGCTTTGCCAAATATTGTTCGACGGCCTCGTGAAGCAGTTCTTCCTGGGACTTGCCTTGACTTTGCCCAAGCGCCGCAATGGCTTGGACTTCAGCTTCGGTCAAAATGATTTGCGCAGTGGCCATGTTAACCTTCCAAGTGCACCGCTTTCTCGATCAAACAACTACCGTTGAATCATAGACATTGATCGCGGCTCTGTCACGCGATTCTCGGTCTACCAAGTCCGGTTGTGCCGCGTCGCGGCAGTTTTTTTGGGCGGCACGGACAACACGTCGCGCTCTCGTGCCGAGAGCGGGTGGGCGGATATAATGATAGTCTTCACTCACCGTTCGAAGCCGGAATGAATTTCGGCCTACTACTCCGCAAGCCGGAATGAATTCCGGCCTACATCCTGTCACCAAGCCGGAATAAAATCCGGCCTACTATCACCCCCACCCGCCCCGCCATGCAGTTCGAGCAACTAGGCCCCTACAAAATCGGTCGCAAGCTCGGTCGCGGCGGAATGGGCACCGTCTACGAGGCCGTCAACTGCGAGACCGGTCAACCGGCCGCCATTAAGTTGCTCAATCCGCATCTGTCGGATGAAGAGGGCTTTCGCGAGCGTTTCGAGGTCGAAATCGAAACGCTCAAAAAGCTCAAGCATCCCAATATCGTTCGCCTGTACGGATTTGGCGAACACGACGGCGAAGTCTACTACGCGATGGAGTTGGTTCCAGGCACCAATCTGGAAGACGAACTGCATGCCGGCCGGCGATTCGATTGGCGCGAGACCACGGGCATCGGCGTCAAGCTTTGCCGCGCGCTCAAACACGCGCACGATCATGGCGTGATTCACCGGGACATCAAGCCGGCCAATCTGCTGTTGTCGAAAACAGGCGAAATCAAACTGACCGATTTCGGTATCGCACGATTGTTCGGTAACACGCGCATGACCGCCGACGGCGGCTTGGTCGGCACGGCCGAATATATGGCTCCCGAGCAAGCCGACGGGCGACAGGTCACCTATCATGCCGACTTGTACAGTTTGGGAAGCGTGCTGTTTGCCATGTTGGCCGGGCGACCGCCGTTTCGCAGTCGCTCGCTCGCCGAAATGTTGCAGATGCAGCGCTGCGCCGAACCGCCGGCTGTCAGCGAGTTCAATTCGGACGTGCCGCGCGAACTCGAAAATATCATCGCGAAACTACTTTCCAAATCTCCGTCGGAACGGGTTGCGAATGCCGATCTTTTGGCACGTCAACTTTCGGCCATGGAACATGGTTTATCGATGACGCTGCGCGGCGAGGAAGAGCGAAATGTGACGACCAAGGACGGCGGTTTCTCATTCAATTCGGCCAAGACGATTCCGGATGAACCGGCCAAGTACGATCCCAACGCGCCGACGCGAGCTTCCGAAGAACCGTGTCCGCCCGAAATGACTCGCGATGCACTCAGCGGCGCGACAGCGGCGTTTGAGCCGCTGACACTCGAAGCTGCCGACAACAACGTGTTGCGCATTGCGACGGAGAAACCGCCCGCTGCGCCGATTGCTCGCAATCGCTTCACCACGGTTGAAGAGGACGAACGTCGTCGTGCGGCCGAACGGCTGCGCGAGCGCGCACCGGTGATTGCCCAGGTTTTGATGTTGCTGACGGCGCTGATCACGATTGTCGCGATGTTGTGGTATTTCATGCGTCCTCCGTCGGCCGATCAATTGTTCGAACAAATTGAATTGGTGGCGGATGACGAGCGACCCGACCGTTTACTGGATGCTGCCGACGACATTCAAGCATTCATGGAAAGCTACCCAGACGATCCTCGCTCGGTTCGATTGGCCAAATATCAAGAAGAGATCGAGCTGATGCGACTCGAACGCCGCTTTGCGCGGCGCTCGCGACAACTGACGCGCGACGATTCGCTGACACCGCTCGAACGCGACTATATCGAGGCCGTCAATCAGATCGGCATTGATCCGCAGCGCACCATGGTCGAGTTGCAAGCGATCATCGACTTCTATGGCAGTACCATCGACAACAATTCTGCCGCGAGCGAAACGAGCGGACAAGTCTTGCAATTGGCCCGGCGGCAGCTCGCTCGACTCGAGAAACTGATGCGCGAACAAGCCCCGGCGCATTTGACGGTGATCGATCGAGCGTTGCAGAAAGCCGAGGAAGAACGTCGTTCCGACATTCAAGCGGCCCGCGCCATTTGGCAGAGTATCGTGACTTTATACGGCGACAAACCGTGGGCCGCGAGTCGGGTGGCCCGAGCGCGAGCGTCGCTGGAACAATCTTCGCCGAGCAGTGGGATCAAAACTCCGTGAGCGGCTCTCACAGTGCGCAATCGTGTGCCACTGGCTCCGCCAGTGCCGGCCGGAGCTAGACGCTCGATGTTTTCGGATGTCATGTCCACTGCCCTGAGTGGGCATGAAAATGTTCCAGTGGCATTTAGCCATCGCTTCTGAAATGCCCGTCTTGACTCATGTCTACGTCGAGCCCTGGGCATGTCACCCGACACACCGCGGAAACCGCTGCTTCCGCCCGCAGTTCGTTTGAACTATAAACGACATATGGAAACATTTGATCCTCAATCACAATTAGCAAGCCAGTTTCCGACCACGCGTATGCGCCGGTTGCGTTATCACCCAGCCATTCGCGAACTGGTTCGCGAGACGCGACTATCGCCGCAAAACTTCATTCTGCCGCTGTTTGTGCGCTCAGGAAAAAATGTTCACCAGCCGATTGCTTCGATGCCAGGGCATGCGCAGCTATCCGTCGGTCTGTTGGTCGAAGAAGTTCGCGAGGCTGCCGCGCTGGGTTTGGGCGGAGTTTTGTTGTTCGGCATCCCGGCCACGAAAGATCCGCTGGGCAGCGATTCTTATAACGACGACGGAATTGTGCAGCAGGCGCTGCGAGCCGCGCGGCAAGCCGTTCCCGACATGCTTCTGATCACCGATGTCTGTTTTTGCGAGTACACCAGCCACGGGCATTGCGGAGTGCTCAACGAAAACACCGGCCGGATGGATGTCGACAACGATGCCACACTTGAACTTTTGGCAAAGCAGGCGATCAGTCACGCAAAGGCAGGTGCCGATTTAATCGCTCCCAGTGGAATGATGGACGGCATGGTCGCCGCGATTCGCAACGGGCTCGATCGCGAGAAATTCGCGCACGTGCCGATCATGAGTTATGCGGTTAAATACGCCAGCGCATTTTACGGTCCGTTTCGCGAAGCGGCCGAAAGTACGCCCAAAAGCGGCAATCGGCACGGCTATCAAATGGACCCCGCGGCGGCCGCCGAACAGGCGCTGCGCGAAGCGGATTTGGATTTGGCCGAAGGGGCCGACATGCTCATGGTCAAACCGGCGCTTGCGTATTTGGACATCATTCGCGCGGTACATGAGCGCCATCCGGGTGTACCGCTGGCCGCGTACAATGTTTCGGGCGAATATAGCATGGTCAAAGCTGCCGCCGAGCGTGGTTGGATCGACGAGCGCGCCGTGGCGTTGGAATCGCTGACCGCCATCCGCCGCGCTGGAGCCTCGATTATTTTGACCTATTGGGCCAAAGACGCCGCTCGCTGGCTGACGACTTGATCTATCTGTTCAGGTTTGATTAGCCACAGAGATCACAGAGTTATTGGCTGGGATAGTTCGTAGTTTTATTAGAATAACTGACGCAAAAGCGACTCAGTAAGGGGCGAACGAAAAATCAAAAAACATAGCTCGATAACTTTTCTTTTGCTTAATTTTATCGTCTCGGTGAACTCTGTGCTCTCTGTGGCTTGACCAAAACCCGCCAAATACCCGCAAATGTCTCGACAGAAAAGCCAAACCGCGTTTGCCCGTGCCAAGTCGCTGATCCCCGGCGGAGTCAACAGCCCCGCGCGGGCATTTGGCGCCGTGGGGGGCGAGCCGCTGTTTTTCGAACGCGCTGCAGGCGCATACTTGTGGGACTTGGACGGCAATCGGTACATCGACTACATCGGCTCTTGGGGGCCGATGATTTTGGGGCATTGTCATCCCGAAGTGACCGCCGCATTGCAGTCGGCCGTTCATCGAGGCACCAGCTACGGCGCGCCGACCGAAGCCGAAAGCGAATTGGCCGAATTGATCATCGCGGCGGTGCCCAGTATCGAACAGGTGCGACTGGTCAACTCGGGCACCGAAGCGACGATGAGCGCCATTCGACTGGCTCGCGGTTTCACGGGGCGCGACATCATCGTTAAGTTCGCAGGCAATTATCACGGCCATGTGGATAGCTTGCTGGTCGCCGCCGGTAGCGCAGCGGCAACTTTGGCGGTGCCCAACTCGCCGGGTGTAACCGCCGGCACGACACAAGACACATTGATCCTGCAATACAACGACGTCGACGGACTTAACGGCGCATTCGATCGGCTGGGCGACAAAATTGCCTGCGTGATTTTGGAGCCCGTGGTCGGCAACATGGGCCTGGTCGTACCGCGAGTGGAGTTTTTGTCGGCATTGCGCGAACGCACGACACATGCCGGCGCGCTGTTGATCTTCGACGAAGTGATGACCGGCTTTCGACTTTCCTACGGCGGCGCGCAGGCGTTGTTCGGCATCACGCCCGACTTGACGACGCTGGGAAAGATCGTCGGCGGCGGTCTGCCCGTCGGCGCGTATGGCGGTCGGCGCGAGATCATGCAGCATGTACTGCCGGCGGGAAGAGTCTTTCAGGCAGGCACGTTGAGCGGAAATCCGTTGGCCACCGCCGCCGGAATCGCGACACTCAAGGTGCTGCGCGATCGTCCCCCTTACGCAGCGCTCGAACGGCTCTCGGCAAGATTGGAATTGGGACTGGCCAAAGCAGCGTTAGCCGCCGGCATTCCGCATACGATCGCCCGCGTCGGCAGCATGATGACCTTGTTTTTTGGTGCGACGCCGGTCCACGATTGGCCGACCGCGGCCCAAATCGATACCAAAGCGTTTGCTCGGTATTTCTGGGGCTTAATTGAGCGAGGCATTTACATGCCTTGCAGTCAATACGAGGCATTATTCATTTCGACCGCGCATACCGAAGCAGATATCGACACGACCATCTCCGCCGCTGGAGAAGTGCTACGTGAGGTAAGAAGGACGGAATTTATTCCGTCTTCCTGAGTTTAAACCGAATCGGCTCACTCTACTTGACATAAAAGACGGAATGAATTCCATCCTACGGAAAGCGAATTTATTACATTCTACGGCGTATTGTCCGGCACCGGCGGCGGTGGAACTTTGACCGACGGCCGTTTTCCTTCTACCCGCTCGGGCACCGGGTCATGCTTTGTCGCATCGCCCTTACCACCGGCATCACTGCCGCTGCCGCCGAAGAAGTTAAAGCCTTTCAGAGGAAATGCCGGCAACAACGGCTGCTCGATACCAGCGGCCGGTACTGCGGCGCTGCGCGACCGACGTTGCATTTCGATCTCGCTATGCAAGCTCAGTTCGCGCGGCTCCATCCACAGATCCAAATCCAAACCGCGAAACCAATCCAACGGCGGCGTAACGAAATCGGGCGGTGACGAAGCCAACAACCTGCCGGTTTCGCGCGTCCAAGCGGTCGAAAACCAGCTCGGTCGTTCGCCCTGCCGCTCGGATAACTTCAACTCGCCATCCAGTGCGCACAACAGCCGTGCCTCGAGCAAATCCTCGGCGGTTTTCAATGATTGGTCGGCCGGCACTCCCAGTTGCGAGGACAACGTGTGCAGCATGTGCAAATTGCCGCCGGTGATTTGCCGCGCGCGAAAGTAACCGTACGTATTGGCAAGCTTTCGCAAATCCGAATTGCCGACGTCGCCGACGTTTAACCAGAACTGACCCGGGCGGCGCGCCTCGACGACGCGCATTTGCGAAGTAACATTGGCCAGCAAATCGATGTCCCCCGATCCGGCGATGAACGGACCTTGATAGCGTTGATA
>JAYTAU010000661.1:0-6950 GCA_043737375.1 Planctomycetia bacterium | reverse complement strand
CCTGATCGCGGGCTTCAAGCAGCGACAAGGCCACCTTGGGGTTGACATCGGCATCGTCGGCACCCATCAGCCAGCCGCTGATTGCCATGGCGATCTTTTGTTCATTGTTGATGCTCGGATCGCTCTCCAATCGGCGAAATGTCGCCATCCGATCGAGTGTGCTGAACGATAGTTCGGCTTCGATCTCTTTGACGGCCGCGGTGTAGCCGGCCCGCATCGATGAATCGCCGATCGACGCAATCAGTTCACGCAAGCGCTTAATGACTGCCACGCGGCTGGCCTCGAGTGCGTTGTAATCCTCCAACTCCTGTCGCACTTGCTGCAATATGTTGCCCGGCACTTTGTCGGTCGGAAACGCGTTGAGCAGTCCGTACGCCAGCCGGTGTTGGCCGGCTTTTTTTCGCGTGAGAATCTCGCCCAATAGTATTCGCGAAGCAATTTGCCGCAGTGCGACAATCTGCTCGCGAGCGGAGTCCTCGTTGGGAAAATCTTTCGCGACCTGGGCTAGTTCGGCTTCGGCATCGTGGTATCGTTCGGCTTGCATTAGCAGTCGCACCAATCGCAACCGCTGATCGATGTTTTTGGGATCGGTGTATTTGCGAAAGATCTTCTGCAGCGTTTCCCGTGGAATACTGCTGGTGGCGATGCGCATGTCCCAGACATACGATGTCGTGCCGATCAGCCCGCGGACTTGCGTATACGTGGGCGTAATCGTCGTAATACCTTGCAGGACTTTGATCGGTCCTTTGTTCGTAGACATGGTGAGCGTGCGGCGGCCGTACTCGTCGAACTTGCCGTCGTCGATGATTTGACCCACGCTGCCGATTTTTAGACCCGACTCGGCGACGGTCTGCTTGATATCGAATTTTTCGAGCACATCGAGCTTCGAATCGAGCGATTTGAGCTGACCCACAGGCACCAGGGTGCGAGTCAATTCGTTGTCGCAAAGCAAAATCGGCGTCAACGCATTGGGGTCGGGATTTTTGAGCGGGTCTTCGGCGACCTTGGGGATTTGCGTGAAGCGGCCGGTGAGTAACCGACCGTCTTTCAGCAGGGCCTTATCGGCGAATGCCGAATTCGGACATGTGGACAGATAAACCATCAACGCCAACGTGGCGACGATACGTGTACGAACGTCGAATTTTCGGCGCGAGCAAAAGTGCGTCATGCGTGGGCCTCTTTCTCAGGCATGATATTTCCGTACGTAACCGCGTCTCTCCGAGTCGCGAAGTCTTCACCGCGACACCGTGACACCGTGACACCGCAACCGACGCCCAGAAAGAAATCTGTTCCAATGTTCCATTGTGTATTGCCGCGCTTCGACAAGCAACGTGGGTTCCTTTCTGCGCCCGGCTTTGTCTGAGGACATTACATAAACCCTGTGCGCCAATCGTTGGTTTGTTCAATATTGCAACGCTTGTTAGTCGCTCGGCAAAGCCGAGGGCTAAATGTATAACCGCATAACCCGCACGACCCCGACCATTGACACTGCTTGGCCGCACCCACAAAATGCAGCGACTTGGCCAAATTGGCAAGCTGGTTCACTTTGCGAGGTCGATCTCCGTGCTACAGCAATGGACATTACGGCTACTGCTCGGCGCAGTTGCGTTGCCGATTTTGATGTCGCTGATGTTCGGTGTGGGCGCACTTCTCTCGGCGCTTGACGATGTGGACGGTGCAATTGCCATCCGGCGAATCAACCTGGGAATCTCGGTTCTGTGGGTCTTCGATCTGCTGATGCTACTGGTGGTCTTAGCCTTGTCGTCGTTGCTGACGATCGAAAAGCATGCCGACTCACACGACCCGAACGATGCAGAATAGACTGCCGTACCAGGCGGGCTAGAGGCTTGGGGTTCGAGGCTAGAACTTGTTTTCATACCTTGGGCTACAGATTACCAGCCACCCAATCCCTAGCCTCTAGCCCCTCGGCCGATGCCGGTTCGCTTCAATTGCCCTGTTTGCAGCCAGTTACTGGGGATCGGCTCGCGCAAAATCGGCAGCGTGATTTTTTGCCCTAAGTGTCAGGGCGAAATTATTGTTCCAACTCAAGAACAAGCCCTGGCCGAAGCGACGGAACTCGATCGCTTCGATCAAGACGACATCGAAGAAACACTGAACAGTTTGGTCGTCTACGATCAGGTCACCGTTTCGCCGGCGGGATCGTTGTCATCCGGGCAGTCTTCGCAAGGGCCGCTGCAACCTGGGCATAAGTTCGCTTCGAATCGCGTCATGCGACCCGCGTCTGAACTCACCGACGAACAGCGGTACGTGGCCGTTCCGCGATCGATGTTGTACGTCCAAGGCGTGCTGTTCGCGGGCATTGCGTCGGCTTTTTTTGGCGCAGGCTATTGGATCGGCAGCGCTCCGAAGCCGCAAAATACGCCAGACATCCAAGCCGTATCCAAGCCGGCGACTGCGCGATTGAACGTGCGTCTGACTTTTTTAGATAGTAAAGGCACGCCGCAGCCCGACCGCGACTCGGTCGTCATGGCGTTGCCGGTCGAGCGGTCGAGTGCCGATCGATTGCTGGTCGACGGGTTGCGTCCGAGCGATCCCTCACCGTCGGCTGCCGATTCGTTAATGATCAAGCTCGAACGGCAAGGAATTGCCTACGGTCGCACCAATGCAACGGGCGAGCTGGATGGGCTGATCGTCGCAGCCGGTCAAAAGTACCACTTGCTAATTCTGTCGAACCATGCCCAACGCCCCAAAGGGACGAAACCCCGAGCAGAAGATCTGAAGCTGCTGGACACATTTTTCGAAGACCCGGCGAAGTTGCTTGGGGAGCGGCATTATTATTTGGGGAGCGAAGTAATCAGCAATGAGCTGAAGCTGGTATATGAGTTTGGAAAGAGCCAGCGTTGAGGGTGGGCCGTTGGCCGCACCGCTAAGCATCAGTTGCAGCGCCGACTGTTTTTTTACTTCGCACTCCCCATTCCGCACTCCCCGCTTACTCAACGATACTCGTGCCCGGCATCTCCAACACAAATTCTTTGCCGAATGCCAGCGACGGGGTTTGGAAACCGGCCGGGACATTGCCGTTGATGATTCGCTGGACAGAAGCCAACGCCGTTTGCACGGTCAGCGCATAACCTTCGAGCGTTTCGAGTTTCATTTCGACCGACTGCCCTGCGGCGTTTGACACTTGGCCCCAAAGCATGGTGCGCCCGGCATTTCGTTGCTGTTCGGTCGGCCCGGGCTGGCCGCGATTGATCTTGCGCTCGACCAGCCGCCGCAAAAATCCGACTTTCATGATCGGCAGTAACCAACGCAGCCGCCGCAGCCATAGAATTTGCTTGCGGGGCAATGCGTAGTAGACCTCGATATTGGGAATTCCGGTCGAGTAAAACGCGCCGGCCACATCGCCCCAGGGGATGGTCATCGCCCAACGCGATTTGTCGTGGAACGGTATCTTTTGCGATTTCCAAGCGACGGGAACCTGCTGAAGCTTGCCGTCAATGCGGGCTGCTCCGCCCTGTGGCAATTGCCTGAGCATGGTCTTGGCCGTGCCGCGACTGATTCCGCCCAACCCGGCAAAGGCTAGCTGCAAGTGTGTTGCATCGGGCAATTTTTCGGCCAACATGGCTGCCAGACAGTCGGTCGGCACGACATCAAAACCGACGGCCGGCAACACGGTAATTCGGGCCGCGAGGGCACGATCGTCGAGCTCGGCGGCCATTTCGATCACTTCGATCTCGCCGGTGATGTCGAGATAATGTACCTTTGCGGCAAGGCAAGCTTCGATCAGCGGGCGAGCGGTCAAGGCAAACGGCCCGGCACAATTCAAGACTGCCGCGACGCCGGAAAGCTGCTTCGCCGTCTCGGCGGGAGTGTCAGGATCGAGCGGGAACGCACGCCACTGGCAATTGAGCTGACGAGCCAGCGGTTCGAACGACTCGCGCGAACGCCCGGCGAGAATCGGACGCAGTCCAAGCCGCACGGCTTCGCGCGCGATCAGTTCGCCCGTGTAGCCGTTGGCGCCGTAGAGTAGGAACATGCCGTAGGCCGGAATTTATTCCGGCTTTGTGTTTGAGGCGTTTATTCCATTACTATTTTTCGTCGATGCAAAAGACGGAATGAATTCCGTCCTACGTATCCCCGCTCACTCTGGCGGTTCGTACTCGAAATCTTTCCATTTCATTGGTCGGCGGAACGGCTCGATGCGCAAGATAACTTCGCCATTCTGAAAGATCCGCACCGTGCCGTTCGATTCGCTGACTGCAACAGCCACCGACTTGGTCTTGCGGGTAATCGCGGCGGCGGCCCAATGCCGCGAACCTAACCCTTTGGACAACGTGATAGTCGTCGCCGGAGCGTCGATATAGCGACAGGCCGCTTCGATCGTGCCGTCAGGCGAAATGATGAACGCCCCGTCCATCTGCGCGATTTCCTTGACTCCTTCGCGCACGCGGGCGTCCCCCAGCGTTCGCTCGCGTTTCGGATAACCGCGCACCGGATCGAACCCCGTCGGGTGACTGCTGGCAATCACCCGGCGTGTGTCGCCGACGACGAACAACGTTCCGACCGGTTTGCCTTCGCGGCCTTCGCGACCGATCTCCAACGCCAGATCGACGACGGTCTTGAGCGTTTCAAGCGGGACGTTGGTTTCGATTTGTCGCAGGTCGCGAGCGGTCAGTCGTTCGAGATGCTCGCCCAGATTGATGACGCTCATAGAATCGATGGTTCCCTGCTCGAATCCGCTATAGAGGGCCACGACGCGCGAGCCGGGGGCCAACACCTCGTCGGCCACGCTTTCGAGCAGCGCCTGAGTCAATTTCTCGTAGACCGGGCTGTCGGCCATGTTCAACAGCACCGTGGTGAAACCGGCTTCTTGGGCACCTGCCACTTGCTCGGGCAGATCCGCGGCCACCAAAACTTTGTCTTGCGCGATGATCTGTCGTAAATGCTGCCAATCGGTCGGACGTTCGAGCAGGAGCAGAAGCGAGTCGGCTTCGACCAGTTCCGAGAGCCGGGCGGCCAACTCAATCATCTTCTGGAATTGATCGGTCAGCTTCAGAATTTTCATTACGGCCGGGGGCTCGGAACTAACATGGGACGTGGCCGAGGAAATGCGCGCAGAGGGCTGAGGGAATACTAAGGACTTTTGCGGCAGATCGCAAGCCGAACGCATCGACCATGTTGAAGAGACCGTGGCCATCGTTAACCTCGCAGTGCTTCGGTGTACCGTTCAAGCGACTGGGCCTACCATATTCATCGAACCGACGCGGGTGCTTTCCACAACATCAGTGGTCAGACTTCGGGCATTCCGTCACACCACCGCGCACAAAATTCCGTCAATTCCAGCAATCGACGGCAAAAGCGGACGGAACGATAGGCCATTTGGTAGGAGCGGCTTCCCAGCCGCGACCAAACCGCAATTCCCGTTCGCCGATGGGAATCGGCTCCTACAAGGTCGGTCGCGTTCAACGCCGGTTCGCCGATGGGAATCGGCTCCTACAAAGACAGCGAGAGCGTTTAGTCTGCCGATTCGCGGTTGGGCTTCGTAGAAGACCGCTTGAGCGAGGGCAGTTTTGGCGATGACTCCCCAGGCGCGGCGGCTCGCTGGGTCGTCGAAGGTCGAGTCGCCACCGCGGCGGCCGCACCAGGCGAACCCGGCGTTCGCGGCCGAAACACGCGCTCGTCGTACATCATGAGGGCATGCAGCGCGTGCCCCATCGGCCCGATGCTCCAAGTCCGCTGTTGGTCTTCGTATAGCGTGCGGGCAATGAAGTCGACCGCCTTCATCGTCTTGGGGCTGGCCAGTTGCTCGTCATTTAGCGAGAATACCAACCATTCCAAAATGTGGCCTGTCGTTTGAATCTTGCGGTCGATGTCGGATCGATCGCCGCGACGCGCAAACCATTCGGTGCTGAAGCTGCCGTCGGGGTTTTGCAATGAGCGGGTATAGCGGTGGTAATCGGCAATGTAGTTTTTGGCCCGCAGATACTCGCCGTCGACCGGCTCGCCCCGTTTAGCGCGCGTTTTGTAGGCGTAGCTCAGCCCGAACAGTCGATGGGTGCCGCCGCAGGCCGCGCCGCGAACCGGCTGTTTGATTTCCTCGCGAATCAGCCGCGGAATCGACCACTCCTGCCCATCGCGACTGGTCCACTTTTCGTCGGTTTTCAAGTAGTGTGTCAGTCCGATCAGCTTGAACGTCAGTTCGGTGCCGGGCCGGCAATCTAGCTTTTCCTCGTTAATCAGATCCTGCAAGGTAAAGTCTTTGCCGCCGATTTTCATCGGAGTCTTTGCGCTGACCCGGCTCTGCGCCAAAATGGCCAGCAATTGGGCCGGGTGTCCCTGCACTCCGGGGCCTTCCTCGGCGTGCGGCTTTCCGCCGCGGAGCGTGATAATCTGTTGACCATTGCAGCGACCGCCCCAGAGCAACCAGCCGATCGCATTGACCGGAGTGCCGGTCGGTCCATCGCGGCGAATCTGCGCCTGAACGTTGTAAGACACGAACCCATGCATCACTTCCCAAGGGCTATGATCGCGAGTATTCAGGTGCTTGGTCGAATACAGCGATAACGTGTCGCGTACGCGCTGCCTGAGCGACAACTGCTCGGGTGTCAAATCCGGTTCGGCAAGTAACGCAGTATTGGCAGGCGGAGCCGAACCTGGCTCGGTGGGAGGTTCGGGCTGCATCGGTTTCGGCTCGGCGATCGCAAGCGGACTCGGGTCGCTGCTGTCGGAGTCGGACTTGGCAGTCGCATTCGGCTCGTCAAGTTCAGAGGGCGCAGTTTTAGAGGGTTCAGTTTCAAAGGGATCAGTCGAGCCTTCCGCAATCGAACTATCGGGCATCGGAGGGGGCGGTGGTTCTGCCGCTCGCAACGAAACTAAGACTGACACCAGCAGTAGTAGTAGCACCGACGTAAGCATTGCGTAACGCATCATCGCGGCGGAGTCTCCGTATCAAAGTCAATCTGAGTTGCAAATGTTGATCGTGGGTTGCG
>JAYTAU010000660.1:0-6951 GCA_043737375.1 Planctomycetia bacterium | reverse complement strand
TGAAAGTCATTCGCGCGGCGTATCGCTCGCCGAATACCAACGCCTTCGTCGAGCGTTTCATTCAATCGATCCAGCAGGAGTGTTTAGATCGGTTTGTGGCTTTCGGTGAGCGGCACATGGATCATCTCTGCCAAGAGTATCTTGCGCACTATCACCAGGAGCGTCCGCATCAGTCGCTGGACAACGAGCCGCTGAATAAACCGAAAGCACGCGGACGCACGAAGACGCAACGGGGGCGGATCGAGGACCAGATCGTGCCGCTATCGGAAGTCCGATGCACACAGCGGCTCGGTGGACTGCTGAAAAGCTATAGCCGCAAAGCGGCGTAGCGTAAATCACGCCAAGATCTGCCGTATTGCCGCGCTACCGGTCTGCGCACTGAGAAGACCACAGGTCATTTCGCGACGCTTTAGCCAGTTCGCGACTAACAAATCGGCGGTCCGCGATCAATCTTGTCTTACCGACCAGCGACAACTAACTCTTTTTGCACTCGATCGTAATTTTGGCACAGGGCGATTATAGACCACATGGTTCTCGACCGCGCCCGGCGTGTTGACCACGTCGCGAACGGTGTTCAGATGATCGCCCAGAGAAGTTGTGACGTAACTTTACGCATTTCAGGAAGTCATTCCAATGCTCCAAGCATTCTTGAAATCAGATTTTGCTATTTTTTGACGCTTCTTGTAAATATGCTAGCCTTCGTCTTTCGGCGCTGGAAAGACTTGGTTCAGATGCAAGATATAACTCAAGCGCAGCTTTCCAGTCCTTTCGTTGCCAAGCACTGTTCGCTTTATGCTTTATTACATGAAACTCAGCATTAAGTGTCAATTGTTGGCGCATTAGTTGTGCGGTCGCCGCAACCGTTCTGAACATTGTTTCATCTAACTTAAACAGCGGTGCCAAATGTGTACGACTTAAATCACTAAGTTGTTTTAAGCAACGGTAAAGTGAAGCATCATCACTCCCTCGGCATTGAGCCAAAGATGCTTTGGTTGACGCAATCGCAGTTAGCATTTCATGCATGGTATACCGTTCCCCCAGATCATTCCTGCTTAACTCCAGGTAAACCATTCGTGATCCGACTTCCTGAAAAACTGAAATCGAAATAAAATCGCGGGTATACATTACATCAGATGGCGTCGACGATGTTATACTAAATCCATAATCTCGCACCAAGAAATGAAACAAAGATCGTGTAGCTACATCAAATTCGTTGTCGTTATATTGACTAAATGCAAGTCGGCTCATCGAGCAGGACTCCAAAGCTGGGTTTTAGGACTATATGACCATCCTTGATTTCGCAGCAAATCTCGCTCGGCGTTTATAAAGCTGCCGGGATAATCGATTAATTGTCCTGCGCTATTTACACTAGCGTCCCGTATTGGTATTCCCTTGCGTATTTCGCAACGCAAAACACCGGCGTTTTGATACCAATTGGGGGGCAGAAAAGGTGTCAGGAACCTTATTCACGGTCGTCAGTTAAAAGGTTCCTGACACCTTTTCTGGACACGTCTTCTCCGCCTGGCGCTTGTGGAAGCCGAACTCATCGAGCAAGCCGCGAACCGTGTCGACGCAGACCGACGTGCCGCGCAGCGCAGCGCCAGTTCGTCGGCGATTTGCGGGGCAGAAAAGGTGCCAGGAACCTTTTCTCGGGTTTACTCGTCGCTGATTTGTTTTCTCGGTCGTCCTCGCGGTTGAAAGGTCGACTCCAATCCTAGCCGATTCGCCGTCTGTTCGCTCCAAATGTGATCGCCAAACGGACTGCCGCGCTGCATGCTCCGGCGCACGGCCTGCAGTTCGGCTTCGGTCTGCGGAGTGTTGACATGCTCAGTCCAGTTGGCTTTGCGGGGCAATGGCCATGCGCTAAGTAGTGGTCGCTCGTCCGAGGGGCCATGTAGCCAGCGGTGCAAACTCCCCCATAGCCATTGCTCGGCGCGGTGTACCAGCCCGGCGCGCAACGCGTTGCGTTCCACGTACCGCGCCAAGGTATAGAAGTGTTCGTCTTCCTGCATTGGGAACGATTTGAATCGGCCCTGATAAAGATGGCCGTCGCCCGCTGAATGCCGGTGAGCATGCCAGCGCTGGGTGTGCGTCAGCGTGAGCCAGCCAATAAACCGCGACAATTCGCCGTCCGTTTGCGGCCAGACGATCAAATGCCAATGATTGGGCATCAGGCAGTAAGCCAATAACCGCGATTGCGTTCGATCGATGGCCTGAGCCAGCACCTTCTCGAACGCTTCGTAGTCGGCATCGTCGGCAAAGATGGTTGACCGCGCATTGGCGCGATTGAGCACATGGTAGACGAAACCTCCCTCGGCGGCTCGATGCGGGCGTCCCATCGCAAAAATTTAACAAACCAAGACCGAATCGTCAATAAAAGGTTCCTGGCACCTTTTTGACACCCGAAGTAAATGGCAAGCGCGTGCAGATGTTCAAGCCGACGGCCAAATAAATCTGCTTGACGACGCTCCGGCCCCGATCCGATCGTCGGCATTGTTTCCCCCTTTACGTCGAGTCCTTGCTTCGGGATAATGTCGGTTGTTCTCGATCTGCGGCAACCGACCGCCGATTGTCTAAAGTGCGGCTCCGTGGTCGTGCTTTCGACCGGCCAATCACGCCGGCGTAAAAATTGATTTCGACAGACTCTTCGAGCCCAGCGGCCAAGAGCTTACAGCGAAACGTTTTGCGCTACTTGGCAGATCGATCGCCGAGTGTATGAAGAATTCAAGCTCCGTGGTTGTCGAACGCATTAGCGTCTCGAAAACATGATTTAGCAGCTTTAGTCAACTTACAGGGATACCAGGCCTATGCCTCGCGGAGATCGACAACCCAACGTCATCAACGACGACGCGCCGGCTGAACAAGCTGAGCCGGCCGACGTATCGGCGAACGGTAATCATACAGACAGCCCTGCCGGCGAAGACACCGGCCCCGACATCGGCGTCGACGATTCCGATGTCGAAATGTCCGAGTCTGATGCGGTTTCTGAAGCCCAAGAAGACTTGGCCCAGCACGAACAGGGCGAGGCCGAACGGGCGACGGTTTGCGGCGCCGCGGCGCTCGATTCCGTCGCCACGATCGCGGATGTCGACCCCGACGAAACCGAAGAGTGGCTGGCCGCGCTAGACGACGTGTTGCGCGTGAAGGGTCGCGATCGAGTGCGCTACCTGTTATCGGTGCTAGAAGAAAAGGCCTATGCCGAAGGGGTCGAAATTCCGTTTTCGGCCACGACTCCCTACTTCAACACCATTCCGGCCGACAAGCAGCCGCGATATCCGGGCAATCGCGAGATCGAGCGCCGCATCAAGAGCATCATCCGCTGGAACGCCATGGCAATGGTCGTTCGTGCCAACACCGAGGACGGCAGCGTCGGCGGGCATATTTCGACGTTTGCCAGCTCTGCCACGTTGTATGAAGTCGCATTCAACCACTTTTTCCGCGGCCGGGGCGAAGATTCCTCGGGCGATCAGATTTACTTTCAGGGTCACGCCTCGCCGGGTATGTACTCGCGGGCATTCCTCGAAGGACGATTGACCGAACGCAATCTGATTAACTTCCGCCGCGAACTGCGCGAAGGGGGCGGGCTGTCCAGCTACCCGCATCCCTGGCTGATGCCCACGTTCTGGGAGTACCCAACCGTCTCGATGGGTCTGGGCCCGATCATGGCGATCTATCAGGCGCGGTTCAACAAGTATCTGTCGGATCGCGGTATCAAAGACACCAGCAAGCAGCACGTTTGGGCGTTCTTGGGCGATGGCGAGTGCGACGAGCCCGAGTCGCTGGGCGCTATTACGCTGGCCTCGCGCGAGGGGCTCGATAACCTCATCTTCGTGATCAACTGCAATTTGCAGCGGCTCGATGGGCCGGTGCGCGGCAACGGCAAAATCATTCAAGAGCTCGAAGGTGCTTTCCGCGGCGCCGGCTGGAACGTCATCAAGGTGGTTTGGGGCGACCATTGGGACTCGCTGCTCGAAAAAGACCATGACGGACTGCTGGCCAAGCGCATGGCCGAAGTCGTCGACGGCGAGTACCAGAAGTACGTCGTCATGCCGGGCGATTACATCCGCGAGCATTTTTTCGGCAAGTATCCCGAACTGCTCGAAATGGTCAGTCACCTGTCCGACGAAAAGCTGAAGAAGCTGAATCGGGGCGGCCACGACCCCGAAAAGGTGTACGCCGCGTACAAGGCAGCCATCGAAAGCAACGGCCGGCCCACTGTCATCCTGGCCAAAACGATCAAGGGTTACGGGCTGGGCGAAGCGGGCGAAGGCCGCAACATGACCCACCAAAAGAAGAAGTACAACGAGCAAGAACTGCGCGAATTCCGCACGCGGTTCAGCATTCCTATCTCAGACGAAGACGTCAAGAAGACGCCGTTCTACAAGCCGGCCGATGACTCGGTCGAGATGAAATACCTGCGCGAACGCCGCGCCGCATTGGGGGGCAGCGTGCCTTCGCGCCCGACCACCCTGCCGACGCTCGTTACACCGAAGCTTGACGAGTATCGCGCGTTCATGGATAAGTTCACGGGCAAAGAAAACGCCACGACGATGGGCGTTGTCCGGCTGATGCGCGAGCTGATGAAAGACGAGCGCGTGGGCAAGTACATTGTGCCGATTGTTCCCGACGAGTCGCGCACGTTCGGCATGGATTCGCTGTTTCGCGAGGTTGGTATTTACGCCCATTGCGGCCAACTGTACGAACCGGTCGACAGCGATCAGGTCGCCTATTATCGCGAAGCCAAGGATGGGCAGATCCTCGAAGAAGGCATCACCGAGGCCGGCTCGATGGCGTCGTTCATCGCCGCGGGTACGAGCTACTCGGCGCATGGTGTGCCCATGATTCCGATGTTCATCTATTACTCGATGTTCGGCTTTCAGCGGATCGGCGATCTGATTTGGTGTGCGCTCGACGCGCGGGCACGCGGCTTCTTGTTCGGCGGTACGGCGGGTCGCACGACCTTGGCCGGCGAAGGCTTGCAACATCAAGACGGCAATAGCCATCTGTTCGCGATCGCCTATCCAAACATTCGTGCGTACGACCCGGCGTTCGTGTACGAGTCGACGGTGATTGCGCTCGACGGCATGCACAAAATGTACGAGCTGGGCGAAGACGCGATTTACTATCTGACGATCTGCAACGAAGAGTACACCATGCCGGCCATGCCCCCCGGGGCTGAAGAAGGCATCGTGCGCGGCATTTACAAACTGTCGGACTTGCAGACCGGTGACGGAAAGCTGCAAGCGCAGCTGTTTGGCAGCGGCGCAATCTTGCGAGAAGTTCAGCGCGCTCAAAAACTGCTGGCCGAGCGCTACAATGTCAGCAGCACCGTGTGGAGCGTGACCAGCTACAAAGAGCTGCGTCGCGACGCGCACAGTTGCCGCCGCTGGAACATGCTACACCCCGACCAAAAGCCGAAGCAGAGCTTCTTCGAATCCACGATCAAAGGGGCCGAGGGGGTGTTTGTGGCCGCGTCGGATTATGTGCGCGCCGTGCCCGAGCAGTTGGATCCCTGGACGCCCGGCGGACTGTTTGTGCTGGGAACCGACGGTTTTGGTCGCAGCGAAACGCGTGGCCCGCTACGTCGGCATTTCGAAGTCGATGCCGAATGCATCACGGTCGCGACGTTGTATCGGCTGGCCGAGACTGGCAAGATCGAACGCAAGGTCGTCGCGCAAGCGATCAAGGACTTTGACATCAACCCAGACAAGGTCGATCCGTTTGGGGCGTAAGAAAGGGAAGTAACCACTGAGTCACAGAGAGCACCGAGAGAAGGAATGTGGAAATCGGAATGGGGAGTGGGGAATGAATTGTTCAAAGCAATTGCCGGTTAGTGCAATGTTCGGTTTACAATTCTTCATTTCACTTTCGCCCTTCCCCATTATTCCTCTCGGTGTTCTCTGTGACTCTGTGGTTCAACCAAATTAGTTTGACGATTAGGTCGCGTTAACAACTGCCTTTGAGAGTATCCATGTCGATTGAATTCAAACTGCCGAACTTGGGCGAGAACATCGAGTCGGGCGATATCGTCAACGTGTTGGTCAAAGAAGGCGACGAGCTGAAAGCCAATCAAGGCGTGCTGGAGATCGAAACCGACAAAGCGGTCATCGAGGTTCCGTCCACGCAAGCGGGCAAGGTCAGCAAAGTCCACGTCAAACAGGGCCAGACGATCAAAATCGGCGCAGTACTGTTGACGATCGAGCCGGCGGCCGGTGGTGCGCCGGTCGGGGCCAAGGCAACTGCCACGAAAACGCCGACAACGCAAGCCGCACCGGTCGGCAAGAGTGCTGCGTCGCCCGCGCCGGCAGCGAAAAAGCCCGCTGCTGCACCAGCCGCCACGGCGGCAAAGCCGACGCCGCAGCCCGCCAATGCGCGCGGCGGCAACGGACACTCATCCGCCGCGCCCGTAGCGTCGCCGCCCGCGAAGTCCGCATCGCCGAAACAGCACCCCCCCGCAGAAGATCCCGAGACCAACGACTCTCCCGCCGAGCAGGAAACGACCGGCCCGGCCGGGCCGGCGGTGCGACGTTTGGCACGCGAACTGGGCGTCGAACTCTCGCGCGTCACGGGTACCGGCGGCGACGGTCGCATCACCCGCGAGGATGTCGTGGCCGCCGTGCGCCAAGCCAATGCCTCGGGCACCGGTATCGGCACACGGGCCGAAGGTTCAGGCGAACGCGACAATTATGGGTCAATTCTGCGCGAACCGCTCTCTCGCCTGCGCCGCACGATCGCCGCGAACATGGTCATCTCGGCGACCACGATTCCGCAGCTCACCAACTTCGACGACGCCGACATCACCGAGCTGGAACGGCTGCGCAAGGACAGCACGGCCGAATATGCCAAGAGCAACATCAAGCTGACCAGCATGGCGTTCTTGATGAAGGCAGTCGCGCTGTCGCTGCGGATCCATCGCACGCTCAATGCCAGCGTCGATATGGAAAACAATCA
>JAYTAU010000659.1:0-6952 GCA_043737375.1 Planctomycetia bacterium | reverse complement strand
CGCACTCCAATCCTTGACCGGTTTTTTTAAGCGGTTTTCTAAATCGGAATGTCCATGCGCCGCTGCTCGGTCACAAAGCCCAGCATGATGCCCTGCGATGCAGTAGGCCAACAAGCTTCCGATTTCGGGGTGCTGTTCGACGGAGTGCTGCGCGCCGGCCGTAGAATGATCGACTCGGCCGGCAAAATTTTCTAGGTGCGCCTCAAGACCATTTTCTGATTGCAGGTACGCCTGAAACTCGAGCGAATACTTTCCTAAATCGTGCCACAGGCCAAGCACGTGGCCCCACTCGCGGGCCGAAAATTTACCAGCGAAGTCGGCGGCGAGTTCGGCGACCAAATTCAGATGGTCGGCCAGCGGCTCCCAGTGTTCAGGCGATAAGCCGGCGAGTGAATGCGCGTAGAACGGTCCCTGTTTAGGCATTCTGTGCTACCCCGCAAGCTCTTAAGAGTACCCCGAGAAATCTCCCGATGCGATAACCAGACGCGACAATTGAGGAATCGTTACCATAGTGGACTCGAAGGTGTAGTTCAACTAAATCGACGACTTTCGCACGCGCTCGATATGCTCCGAAAGTAGCGATAATCCCTCGTCCGTACGGCAGTTTGGGCTGTTAACTCCAACCCCACTGTTAACCAGAGACTTCGAGAGTTTTGGTTCAAATTCTCGGGGTGCGAACGAGAACCTCATGGTCACATTCGGACCCCGAAAGTTCGATTTCGAAACAGAGAGCGCCGGGTTAGCGGCGTGTGCGCTCGAAACCCCTACAAAACGTGGCCGGAAACGCAAAACGCCGAGAACTCTCGCTCTCGGCGTTGTGCGTTAACCGTAGGGTCGGCTAGTTTCGTAGCCGAAATACCATCTCCCCGACAAGGACTCGAACCTTGGACCTTGCGATTAACAGTCGCGCGCTCTACCAACTGAGCTATCGGGGAAAAGCCGATCTGCAGCTGCAAATCGGATCGATCGAAAAACACCGGACGAACCAGTGCCATTCATGTCTAGACTGAGATTTTAATTCACAATCGCCCTGACGACAAGCGGTCCGAGGAGGATCGCGAAAGTTGGGGGTAGGAGGTAGAAATGAGGGGCAAACAACGTCGTGTTACCCGCCGATCGCCGGCGAGCGGGGTCTCGCCGAACATTTCAGAATCCCAAACTCTGGCGAGTTCGGCTACTTTTCAGTGCCGATTTGACCATGGACGACTAAGAACGCCTAACTTAGCCCGACGCGTCAATGAGGCACGATCATAAAACGCAGACATTTCCTCGCTGACGTGTCGCGCTTGGGATTCGTTCTATTAGGGCTTCTACGCGCGATTCCAAAACTGCCACCAGGGGCGCGAGGGCTTGATCACCCGAGTGCGTCCCCGTCCGCCCCGGACTTCGATCTCCGAATCGACCGCGCGACGACCGTGTTGGTCGATCATTCCGCGAACCCGGGCATGAGATAGATGTGCACAGGTCAGGGCCGCGCCTTTGAGATCGGCACCTTCAAGATTTGCACCGCGCATGTTGGCACCGGTGAGGTTCGCACCACGCATATCGGCCTTCACGAGAATGGCGTCGCGAAAATCGGCCTGGAGTTCGGCCATGCTCAGGTCGGCCCCGGTCAAATTCGCTTTGACCAAATTGGCTCCTTTCAGCTTGGAATAGCGGAGAATCGTCTTCCGCATGTTGGCTTGCTGAAAATTGCTGCCTTCGAGATGGGAGTCGGTTAGATCGGCTCCGCTCAGATTCGCAAAACTAAAGTCGGCATACATCAACCCGCAACTGGTCAACACGGCTCGTTCGAGCGTAGCTCCGGTCAGATCGGCCTCGCGCAGATCCGAGTTGCTGAGATCGGCACCACTCAGATCCAAGCCGGCCAAGTTTGCTCCTGGCAAGCGAACGGCCACCAGTTTATGGCCGACCAGCGAATCCAGCGGCAACTCCAACAACACATCGCCCGTGGTTTTGTGGCGGATGGTGATCATCGTAGAACCCACCTTCGTCCGGGAGACGACGAAAGCGCCGCCGCGATGGCAACGCGTAAAAAACAAACAGACCATTTTATAAGACGCCTGAGCGTCTCGAATTATTCTGCCGTTCTCTGTTGTGACTCACCTGCCGGATAAAATATTTCCTGCAGTGTATTCGCAACAGGCGAAACATTTCGGCGTTTGCCGATGTGCCCGCTTCTCCCACGGTTATTATAAGGTCCTGTCTCAAGCGATTTCCAGTAAAATCTGGGAAAGTGGGGTAACGCACCGCTAAACTCTTGCGAACGGATCGCTAATTTTTGCTGGTAGCCGAGCTCGCCAGGGTTTTGGGGTGTCACCCTGGGCTAGGATATTCGTCAACCACTTGATCAAATTGTAACGTTGCAAGAATAGGCGGGCATTCAGCGGTTATTTAGCACAACAACAGGCCGGCAGTTATGGATTTTCGCGTCGAACTCGAGGTTTTTCGCGGTCCGATGGATTTGCTGCTGTACCTGGTCCGCAAGCACGAAGTCGAGATCACCGAGATTCCCATCGCGCCGATCGCCGAGCAGTTTCTCAACTATCTGACGGTTATCGAGCAACTCAATGTCGACGATGCCGGCGAGTTTTTGGATATGGCCAGCACATTGATCGAAATCAAGTCGCGCATGCTGTTGCCGCGCGCCGAAGAGGTGAACGACCCGCTGGACGATCCGCGGCACGACCTGGTGCAACGACTGCTCGAGTACAAAAAGTTCAAAGACGCGGCCAGTATGCTCGAAGAGCGCGGTCGCGATTGGCAGCAGCGTTATACGCGGATGGCCATCGACTTGCCGGCGCGCAGCCGCGACCCGGCCGACGAACCGATTCATGAAGTGGAACTGTGGGACTTGGTCAGTGCGTTCGGCCGCATCTTGCGCGAAAATACCGCGGTGCAGCCGTCGAACATTCGCTACGATGACACGCCGATTCATGTCTACATGAGTCGCATTCACGCGCGCTTGAATGAAACGGGGCGGATGGCGTTCAGCGAATTGCTGCAACCGGATATGCATCGCTCGACCTTGGTCGGACTGTTCCTAGCCGTGTTGGAGTTGGTGCGACATCACGGAGTGCAAGTCGACCAAGGCGACTTGTTCGGCGAGATTTGGCTGCTGCGAGGAACCGCGGGAACCGTCCGGGAAGGAGCGGACTTTTCTTTGGCCGATGATTATGAGCATGGCGGGCAGGATGTAGGAAGTGGGATGTAGGAAGAATCGCAGATGTGGATCAGAAGTCGAGATCTCGGGAGTGAACAACGAACCATCGCGAAACAGGTTAGGTTCAACGAGCCGCGCTTGCGGTTTAGGGGCGAACGAAAAATAACTTCCCGATATTTCCGACCCTCACCCCACCCTCTCCCAGAGGAAGAGGATTTTGTGAGGAAGTTATTTTTTCGTTCGCCCCTTAGCTTCCTTTCGACTTTCGTCATTCGTTCGTCATTTGAAGTTCGACATACGCTCGGCCGCGTTATGCTGTCACAAAACACATTGCACCCGATTTGTCGTTCTTGGAGAAACCGATCTACGTAGCGTCATTTACAAATGGCTCTAAACGCGGATACTGCGGTTGTATTAACCGCTTTCGAGAATTAAGCGCTATCGCATGCCCACGCAAAGCCGTGGGCATGGCACCCCCTCGCTGCCGTTGTTTAAGCCTCACACCAAGCCTCCAGTCTCAAGCCTCACATCCCCAGTCCCCAGCCTCAAGCCTCCAGTCTCAAACCCCTGCCAGCCTTGGTCGATAACGCTCCGCTGCAAACACTGATTCACAAAGGGCTGACCATCGAGGGATACTCGCGCGCAGCGGTGCAAACCTACTGGCGCATTCCGGAGCTGAAGCTCGGCTTCGACTTCGGCGCGCAGCCCTGGTCGTTTATGGGCACGGGCACTTGGTTTTTGTCGCATGCGCATCTCGATCATGTCGCCGCGCTGCCGGTCTATGTGGCGCGGCGGCGGATGATGAAGATGGAGCCGCCGACGATCTACATGCCCGAGGTCGCCGTCGATCCGGTCGAAAAAATTCTCAAGCTGTTCACGAAGCTCGACCGTGGCCGGATGCCGTGTCAGCTTGTGCCCATCAAACCGGGCGACGAGATCGAACTCTCTCGCGAGCATGTGGTCACCGTGTCGGCGACGAAGCACACGGTTCCTTCGCTCGGTTTTATCGTGTGGGAGCGACGACGAAAGCTCAAGCCCGAGTTTGCACATCTGGCCGGCGATCAGATTCGCGACTTGCGACTTGGCGGGACCGATGTGACTCAGGAAACCCGTTTGCCGCTGCTGGCGTATCTTGGCGACAGTGCGCCTGAGGGGTTGGATGCGTGCCCCGACATGTTCAAGGCCCGCGTGCTGATCACCGAGATCACGTTTGTGCATCCGTCGCACAAGAAAGAAAAGATCCATAAGTTCGGGCATATCCACTTGGACGACATTTGCGAACGGCTCGCGAAGTTCGAGAATGAGCTGATTATCGCGTCGCACTTCAGTACGCGCTACGATGACCGGCAGATCGTGAAGCTGGTGAAGCGCCGCTTGCCGGATATGATGGGCGGACGATTAAAGTTGTGGTGCGATAACCCATCTTAAGTTTTGAACAGGAGGTAACAGAGGAAACTGAGAGAGATCGAATCATCCAACCCGCAATGATTAGCACCGTAAACAATTTGAAGAATAGACGCGAATGAACGAAAATAGACGCGAATCGACCCCGCATTTATTTGCGTCTATTTGCGTTCATTCTCGGCCAATTATCTTTTGAGACATGAAAATCGCTAGTTTGTTACGGAATATCCCCTCTGTTTTCTCTGTTACCTCCTGTTCATGCAATTGGAGACAATCGCTAACGCCGTAGCTCCGCCGCGATCTGCCTACATTCACGTGCCGTTTTGCGCGCATCGATGTGGGTATTGCAATTTCACGCTGGTCGCTGGACGTGACGATCTGATCGAGCCGTACCTCAGAGCGCTCGAACTCGAACTGTGTCAGCTTGGCACGCCGCGCGAAGTCGACACGCTATTCTTTGGCGGCGGCACGCCCACGCGATTGAAGGCCGCACAATTGCGGCGGTTATTTGAGTTAGTAAGAACGTGGCATCCGCCGGCCGAGGGTCATGAATTCAGCGTCGAAGCCAATCCGATCGACATCGACGCCGAGACGGTCGCAATTCTGGCCGAACATGGCGTGACGCGCGTCAGCCTCGGCTCGCAATCGTTCGACACAGCCAAGCTTAAAGTGTTGGAACGCGATCACACGGCTGCGGATATCCTTCGCGCCGTCGAACTGTTGCGCCAACAACGACTCTCGATCTCGCTTGATCTGATCTTCGGCGTGCCTGGCGAGACCGATGAGATATGGCGGCGCGATCTACAGATGGCGTTGAGTTTGCAGCCCGATCATCTGTCGACCTACGGACTGACATTCGAGCGCGGCACGCAATTCTGGAATCGCCTGCAACACAACGAACTGGCGCGCGTGGACGAAGAGTTGGAGCGACGGTTATACGAACATGCAATCGACACGCTGATCGCTGCGGGCTTCGAGCATTACGAGGTCTCGAACTTTGCGCGGCCAGGACAACGCTGTCGACATAACGAGGCCTATTGGCTGGGGGCCGAATACTATGCCGCCGGTCCCGGCGCGGCGCGGTACATCGATGGCGTTCGTTCGACCAATCATCGCAGTACGACGACCTACATCAAACGGCTATTGGCGGGAACGTCGGCCATTGCCGAGAGCGAGCAATTGTCGGGCGATGATCGCGCGCGTGAGTTGCTGGTGTTCGCCATGCGACGTTTGGAAGGCGTCGAGCGAAGTTGGTTTGTCGAGCGAACCGGGCGCGAACTCGACGTGTTGATCGGCCCTGCGATGCAACGATTTGTCGAGCTGAAGCTTTTGACCGACGATGGCCGGCGCGTGCGATTGACACGTGCAGGGCTGCTGGTCAGCGATTCGCTGTGGGCGGAGTTTCTGAAGCCCTGCGAGTAAGTTTGGGTGCCATGCCCACGGCTTTGCGTGGGCATGAAGAATGAGCGTTGACTAGCGAATGCACGTTGAGTCGTGCCTGGTTTTGCATGCCCACTCAGGGCAGTGGGCATGGCACCCAGTTTTGTGCCCCCGAAAAGCCCCAGGTGAAGTCACCAAAAAAAACCCGGTGTATTCACCGGGGACTAAATGTGTTTGCATTCCGACGGTTATTAACCCACCCCAATTTCTCCGCCCGGAATACCGTAAGGAATCGGCGCTAGCGGTGCCATGTGGGGCCCGCGTAGATTCAACTTCTTCGAGGCGCGATATTCGTCGCGATATTTGAACCAAATCGCTGCGTGCGGGTGGTCGACGTATTCCTTGAACCACGGCCCGCCGTTGGTGTAATGAATCAGCTTGGTTCGCTCGTCCATCGTATCGAGCGTGTTCCAGGTCGTGGGGAGTTCGCCGATTTGGTCGTCGGGAATGTCTTGAAAGCGATGCAAGTACGCTCCGGTTTGCGTCTCGACGACATCCTTCGACCAAACGCGTAGTCTGGCGCAGTTCATCAGCATCATGCTCGACCAGTTTTTGCGAGGGTAGCTGGTCTGCACTGCGCCGTACATTTTGACGCTGTTCGACGGAGTGTAGTCGTGATGGACCACCCGCAAAGCGTAGGGGCCCATATCGAGTACATTCAGCTCTTTCATGTCGGCGAAGCAGAGCATGTCGTTATCGAGAAATAATGCTTTGCCCTGAAAGTTGCACAGATGCGGCGGCAAGAATCGCGTGTAAGTGAATTCGGTCGAGGCCAGCGGATCGTGCGGGCGGCTGAGATGCAGCTCGTCGAGCTTCAGGTAGTGAATGTCGAGGGGAATCGTGCTGTGCTTCAACAAACTGTAGCGAAGCACTTCTGCCGGTTCGGTAAAGCGTGAATCCCAACCAATGAAGATCCGCAGCATGGCAGTCAATCCTTGGATGACA
>JAYTAU010000658.1:0-6975 GCA_043737375.1 Planctomycetia bacterium | reverse complement strand
CTGACGCGGGTCGAGGCGCACATCGATTTGATCGGCCGGTCGCACCACGTCGCTGACATACATGAACGTGTAGCCGACCGAGGCTTCAAGCTGGCGGGTCAACTGGTACTTGACGTTGAAATTCAGCTCGGGAATGACAGCGAACTGATCACGCTCATAATTGCCAATGTTACTCGGCTGGGTTAGCAGTCCGCCGACCACATCGACCACGGGTTGATTGGGAACCGCTACGAACGTACTGCCGTCGATCCGCACATTTTGATGCATATTGCCCAAAGCTACCTTGCCGGTCAGGCCCAACGTCCAGCGAGATCGCCTGACATCCATCGACATACCGACTTGCCCGCCGTGGAATTGATTATGCGTGTCGAAGAAATCCGATCCGCCGATCACCGTGCCCACTGGTACGAGCCCGCCGGGATCGATCGAAGTGAGTTCATCGCGAATTCGCAAATCTTCTTGCAGATCCAAATAACGATAGCCGTACAGAAAATCGACTCGGCCGTGACAACAATCGGCCAAGGTCCTTCGCATCAAGACTTCGGCGCCCATCAGTTCGCTCGTGGTTGAGACCGAAACACCGCCGGTCGAAATCAAGGGCGACGCGATCAGTTGGACCGCATTAAAGCCGGTTTCGACATTAAAAAACGGACGAGCAATCAGCGGCGAACCTGTCCCGTCGGACTGAACTTCGAAACCGGTCGACGAATTCTCCAGCATGAAAAAATTGCCTTCGATGGCGTCGCGATGATCGTCGCAGAGCCACGCTCCCACGGTCCAACGACCGCCCGAACGCACGTCGTCGTCAATCAAACGGGTGCCGAACAAGATCGTGGTATCGGGCGATCCAATCGCGCCGGTCCCGCCTCCCGATGCGGTGGTAACCAGTGCCGGCGGACGGGTGCCTTCCATGACCCAGAGCAAGTATTCGCCGCGTACCCAAACTCCGCAGCCCGAATCGCAAGTATCGCCATAGCCTTGTTGACAGCAACATGCATCGCAGTTGCCGGACTTCATGCTGCCGCACGACCCGCCGAGGCAGCCGCTATAGCCGACATCGCCCGAGCCGGTTTCCGACAGATCGGTGGCGCGTGCCGAACCGAGCGGCAACTGATATTCAGGCGTTTTTGTCGTCGACGGTGCTTGAAACAGAGCTGCCGTCGCGCTGCGTCGCCCGGCTGTCGACTCGTGAAGTTGCTCGGGCGAATAGTAATCTTCGTCCTGCGCGCTAGCGAGAGACGCGACCAATAACACCAGGCATAGGCCAAGCAGTTGGCGATACATAAATGCGAAATCCTGTTCTTGCCCGACGAACCATCGCTTGCCCGGAAGGGGGCGTGCAACGAAAAGTGCGCCCCCGAGAGGGGACTCATAGACATAGTCGGTCGGGCCGATTGTAGGAGTTAAACCGAAAGTCGCGGTTCTGCGACTTGTGCGAGCGATTTTCTATTTAAATTGGCAAATTGCGTCACCTGGGAAATTGCTGTCCTCTACTTGTGACTGGTTGACTCCGCGAACGGCCGTGATATCTCGGCACATCGTTTGCGTTACAGTCGCGACCGCCGAGCAAAGGCTGTTAGCCTCATAACCCCATTCAACCGCTCCCGACTAATTTAGGCAGCTTTCATGCGTATCACTGTTCTGACCTATTGTGAAACCGAAAAGAAGCAAGAGCTAAGCCCCGTCGTGCCGCATGTCGTTGATGCGCTAAAAGCGCTAGGGCACGAGCCGACCGTGTTGAGCATTCATGGGAATCTCGACCAGATGATCGCCGGCTTGCGTAATTCGCGGCCTGAACTGGTATTCAATCTAATGGAAATGTTTGGAAACAATCTGTTGGGCGAGGTCGGCGTCGCCGGTTTGCTGGATTTGATGAATTTGCCCTCGACGGGGGGCGGCCCGGGCGAAACTTATCTGCAACAGGACAAGTCGTTGGCCAAAAAGCTGCTCGCCTTCGATAAAATCCTCTATCCCGATTTCGCGGTGTTCGCGGCAGATCAGTCGTTCGAGACAGGCGGCAATTTGCGGATGCCGCTGTTCGTTAAGCCGCTACGTGCCGACGCCTCGATTGGTATCGACAGTGGCTCGCTGGTGCGGTCGAGCATCGAACTGATGAAACGGGTGGTCTTCATTCACGAAGAACTGCACGACTCGGCGTTGGCCGAAGAGTATATCGAAGGCCGCGAATTTTATGTCGGAGTATTGGGGAACCAAGATCCGATCGCATTTCCGCCAATCGAAATGGATTTCTCGAAACTAACAGAACTCGACCCCGACAAACCGCACATCGCCGATTTTAAAGCAAAGTGGGATGTTGGCTCCGACGAATACAAGGGCACAGAATCGGTGTTGGCCGACTTGCCCGACGAACTGCGTGCCAAGTTGCAAAAAGCGGCGATCAGCGCGTGTCGCGCGCTGCGGGTGCGGGATTACGGTCGCATTGATTTTCGCGTCAACGATTCCGGCGAGATTTATGTGATCGAGGTCAACGCTAGTTGCTATTTGGAAAAGGAGAGCGAGTTTGCTCGCGCCGCACAGGCCGCCGGCATCGAGTACAACCAGTTAATCCAGAAGATTGTCGACCTGGCGATGGAGCGGCATGCGCAACGCTCTTCGCAAGTCATGGCGTAGAGAAAGGAATCGGGGGTCGGAAAGAAGTCCTGGTCTTCGCTTGCGATTTAGCCTGCTTTCATTCCACATTCCGATTTCCCCACTCGTCTCACGGTAAATATTCGCCGCGGTGTAAATGATTCATCGCCAATGCCGTGACCAACGATGTTAGCGCCACGATGACTTCAATTCGCCGATCGGTCGGGTAGACCTGCATCATTACATCCGCCCGACGACGCATCTGCCGCAAGAGGTGTTGGGTTCGTTCCGGAAAGTGGCCGGTCCAGCGAAAGACCTCGGATGAAACAGCGTTCTCGACTTCAGTGATCAGTTGGCCGGCCGGCAGACGCTCCGCGCTCGATGTCCCTGCTTCCGGACGGCCGTAATCCTCAAAGATCGACCGCAATGCTTGATCGACATGTTCGACGAATTCTTTCGACGTGTCTGCAAGTTGGCCGTAGTACTGTTCCAGCGAATAGTCGATGGTGCCGACATCTTCATCCAACTCGTCGCCGGTTACCGGCGGATCGACATCGGCCAACAGCGCCATTGTTTGATTACAGTACTGCAGCTTAGCCAGTGCCCCGGGCCACTGGGCATACTCGCTTCGCCAGTCGCGGCCGGGCGTCATCCAAACGGCAAACGTTTCTGCCCAATCTTCATCCGGATGTTTTTGCGCATACCAGCCCGGCAGATGCTGAACAAAGCGGCGGCTAAACGGCTCGGGCCGATATTCGTCGCGGTAGTCCTGATCCATCGCCCCGAACAGCGAAAGCCAGTCGGTGTTGGCAAACAATTTGTAGCCGTAGTTGACGACATGGCCCATCTCGTGCCGCAAATACCGCAGAATGTCCCAGCGGTTGAGGCCTTCGATAAAGCCGGCCCGTTGCGAGTGCAGCGTGGTCAGTTCGGGGTGCGCGAGGTAAAACGGTATCCCGATGGCGATGGTTTGAAACGGCACGCCCCACTCGGTCGACAGATAAAATTTGGGACGCAGCCGCACAATACCGATACTTTTCAGCTCGCGTTCGAATTCGACGAGGATCGGTTCGAGCGGCGTGCCGGCGGTCTTTAGACCCAGATGCCGGATGGGCGTCGAGGTGAAGTTGGCTTCGCGAAATGCAGAGTCAAATGACATCGAACGAAATGGGGAATGCGGGATGTTTGACGAGGTTGTTTGCCAATATTATTGGTTCAGTCGCTCTCTGTTCTGAGGCCGCTCTCTGAAGGGCGCGCATTAAATACAGCGGGACACGACTTGGCTGTTTAGCGGTACGGCCAACGGTCCACCCGTTCCCCCGCCGGGGCCGCCGGGGCTCTGGCACTCAAAAAGATTTTCCGCCCCAGTAAGTATACAGATTCATCAGCCAGGGAAATGTCCAGGGGTTCCAGGTCGGATAGGCGACCGACAATACCGATAACGTCAGCAATATACAGACCACGCCGCGACGCAGCCGAGTCGCGGCCGACCAATCTGCCGCGGGCAGCATGGCCAGCAGCCACAGCGGCGTAAACCAAAACACCCAACGAAAGCCGTTTGCCGTGCCGCCGTAATTGCGATCGATCTGCGGCCGGCTGAGATAAAACGCTAAACAGACGATTGTCAGCAACGCAATCAAACTGGCCAGTGCCGGCATTCGATATTGCGGACTGCGCGCAAGCATCCACAGGCCGGGAATAGCCAGCAGCCAAATCGGCGTCAACGAAAAAATGCCATGATGCCCGACCAGTGCGTGAAGCACGTAGTCGGACGCGCGCGGCTCCCCCTTGTCGATGCCCTTCGGGTTGCGCCAATAGCTGTCGATCTTCGCGCCATCTAGCGCGCGAATGTAGTCGTAGTCGTACCAATCGTCCCAAGCATGGACGGGTAAGACTGTCATCGAAACTGGCGGAAATTCTTTGTCGTTGCTCTTGATTGAGTAGAGCGAGACTGGGTCTGTATTATTCGTATCGAACCCATAGTCCTCAATAACCCAACGTCGTGGGTCACGACGATCGTTGTCCTCGTTCTTCGTGCGAATCTTTACGTTCGTCGAAAGTTCGATGCCGTTGTCACTAAAAGCTTGTCGCACTTTTTCCGGCAATTGCTTCGCTTCCAGTTCACTAGTTCCGTCGACTTCCAGGCTAAACAGCTTCGCCCCGTCGCTGCGATGCGCGTAGGGCATCCGCCAACTTTGGTGCGCGATGTAATTGGTCGCAAAGAACGGCACCATCACCAGCAGCACGCCGGGCACGCCAAACATAAGTGTTTTTTTGGGGTGCTTCCACAATAATCCCGCGCCGACGAGGCCCAACAACGAGAGCGCCGGCAATTCGCATGTCACCACAAACGCTGCGGACAAGCCGGCTAGAAAAAACTTCAGCTTACACAGGTCGCCGTCGTACCAAATTCGCGTGGCAAAATAAACCGTGGC
Organism: Planctomycetia bacterium; assembly: GCA_043737375.1. Taxonomy (GTDB): domain Bacteria; phylum Planctomycetota; class Planctomycetia; order Pirellulales; family JALHPA01; genus JAWXCH01. Next base: position 1,951 of record JAYTAU010000658.1, on the reverse strand, counting down.
CAACGCGCTGATCGCGCCGGGCAAATGATTGTTGAGAACCACGACATAGGTCGTCAGAAACGTCGCGAAGCAAGCCGCCGCCATCACGAACAGCCGGCCCCAATCGGTGCGGCCGTAGCGTTCCAGCATTCGGCTAAGCAGCCAGAAGTAGCCGATCATCGGCACGACTTGCAGCACGATCAGCATGAACCGGCCGATCTCGAACGGGTGCGTTCCCAGAGTTTTTCCAGTAACTTGATGAACCACCCAATACAGCCCGGCATACAGTGTGGCCAATAGCGGCGGCTTACTGGAATATAAATGCCAATCGCCGGCGCTATCCTTATGCTTGACCATGTCGATCGTGTCCCAGTTGGGCTCGGCGACAATCTCGTCAATCGCATAGGTGCCGTGTTCGACGAGCGCGCGCATCGTCATCCAGCGGCTGCGGTCGTTGCCGCTGAGGAACGGACGCTGCTTGTTCAGTTCTACGCGAACCGCTTCCGCGAGTACGTCGTCGGTGAACTGACGCCCCGACTTGGTCCATTGCACGCGGCGCATTTCGGTGCGTTCTTTAACTTGCTTCTCGCCCCGTAGGTATTGTTCGAGGCGAATGTTATCGACGGCGTTGACCGAGAGAATGCGTCCGATCATGCCGCCGGCAGCGATGGCGATCAGCAGCGCGTAGACTGATTTCCGCAGATTCGCATTGTCATCAGGTGGTGACGAAATGTCATTTGTGGAATCGTTCTGCATACAAGTCCAGGCAATGGTTTGAACAGGAGGAAACGGAGACAACGGAGGAGGTATAGCACTGACTATCCACAAAACAATCGAATCCACTTATTAGAAAGCGTCGTATAACGTCGGAATGAAAACTCCGTTAACTCTGTTAACTCCTGTTCAAAGCAATCGACGTTGAACGGATTGTCATTCCCCATTCCCCATTCTACGTTCCCCATTTGTCCCCGTTTGCTCCGACACACTATACGAGTCGACATCCCGCCCCTGGTAAGCAGTAATCAGTTCCGCCAAGAATCCGATCGACATCAGTTGCCCGCCGAACAACAACGCACCGACCGAATAGATCACCGCCGGACGTTGATGCAACGGAGTATTGCCGGCATCGGGCCAGATCGAGTTCTTCAGCCAGATCATCGCCAACAGTGTTACCCCGGCCAGTCCAATCGAAAAGAAGATCAGCCCGAGCGTGCCCAGCACATGTTGCGGGCGCTGTCCAAAACCGGTCAGAAACTTCACGGTCAGCAGATCCAAAAATCCTTTGACGAAGCGACGAAAGCCGTATTTCGAATAACCGAACTTGCGCGCGCGATGATTGATGACCAGCTCGCCGACTTTGTAGCCGCGCGCGTGGGCCAGCACCGGTACGAAGCGGTGCAACTCGCCGTAGAGCCGCACTTCGTCGAAAATTTCGCGGCGATAGCACTTCATGCCGCAGTTGTGGTCGTGCAGCTTGACCCCCGTCAGCCAGCTTACCATGCCGTTGAACACGCGCGAGGGTAGTACCTTGTGCCAAGGGTCGTGGCGAACTTGTTTGTAGCCGCTGACTACGCCCAGGTCGTCACCCATCGCGGCCAGAAAGCGTGGGATTTCATGAGGATCGTCTTGCAGATCGGCATCGAGCGTCATCACCAATTCGCCGCGGGCGGCTTTGAAGCCCGCGCTGAGTGCCGCGGCTTTGCCGAAGTTGCGGCGAAAGCGAATGCCGTGAATCCGCGCGTCTAATGCCGACAGCCGACAGATCTCTTTCCAACTGGCGTCGGTCGAACCGTCGTCGATGAACACAATGTCCAACTCGTAACCGTTGGCGGCCGCCACTTCGCTGAGCTCGGCATGCAGGGGGCTAAGACTTTCGACTTCGTTATAAACTGGAATGACCGTGGACAGCATGCGGCGGATCAATCAATAGAAAAGCTAACGGGAGAATATTGCTCAACCCAGAATTACTGAA
>JAYTAU010000657.1:0-6999 GCA_043737375.1 Planctomycetia bacterium | reverse complement strand
GCAAAATGATGGACGAGATGGCCAATCATGGCAATCGTATCCGTCGCTACATGGATCGCTTTGGTACTGACGAGGTCGAAAATTTCATCGACTGCTGTCTGAGCATCGAAGATCTGATCGATATTCATTCGCCGTTCATCAAACGACGCGACGATCATGTAATGTCATCGACCCGGGTCGCCGAGGAAGAAGAGCCGTCCAACGCGCGATTCGCGGCCAAGGGCTACATGGACGAGTACGTCAATCCGCCCGCGGCACTCAAAGCCGAACTCGATCGTCAGCGTCAAGAGAAGGCACAAGAGCGACACTTTCCGGTGCAGCCCGAGCGCGACGTGATGCTATTTATTTTGGACCATGCGCCGCTCAAGCCCTGGCAGCTCGATGTGTTGTCGATCATTCGTGATGAAGCCTATTACTTTGCGCCGCAGGGGCAAACCAAAATCATGAACGAAGGTTGGGCCAGCTATTGGCATTCGACCATCATGACCCGGCAGGGGCTCGACCCGGGCGACGTTGTCAACTATGCCGATCACCACTCGGGCACGATGGCCAGTTCGCCGACGCGGCTTAACCCTTACAAACTGGGAATCGAGCTGTTTCGCGATATCGAAGAGCGCTGGAATCGCGGTCGCTTTGGCAAAGAGTTTGATGATTGCGACGACCACGTGACGCGTGAACGCTGGGACACCGACGCCGGACTAGGTCGTGAAAAGATCTTTCAAATCCGCAAGGTTCACAACGACCTGACGTTTATCGACGAATTTTTGACGCTCGACTTTTGTCGCCGTCACAAGCTGTTTTCGTTCGGCTATCAGACTGACAGCGACACGTACAACATCGAGAGCCGCGAATTTCCCAAAATCAAAGAGCGGTTGTTGTTTCAGTTAACTAACATGGGCCGGCCGCTGATTTCAGTGACCGACGGCAATTATAAGAACCGCGGCGAGCTGTTCCTCGATCATCAATTTAACGGCGTCGAGCTGAAGCTGGATTACGCCAAGGACACGCTGACCAATCTGCAAAAGCTGTGGCGAAGACCGGTCCATATCCAAACCGTGTTGGACGAAGCGAAAACGATCCTCAGTTTTGATGGGCACGAACATTCGTCGAAGACGACCGAGTAGAACAGGATTGCGTTCTCGTTCCCACGCTCCGCGTGGGAACGGGCATTCGGACGCTCCGCGTCCCGTGTGTGGAGTGAACGTGCAGGTCTGCCGCGGAGCGGCTGATAGGTCGGTTCCCACGGAGACCGTGGGAACGAGAAACGGAAGACATTCTCAGCAATCGGGCACAACAATTGCATTTTTGACCGGGCACAACCGATGACTACGATCGACACCACGCGATTTTTTGGACGGGCCACACCATGAACGATCTTAAAAATCAAACGAAAGCCGCGCTCGATCGGCTGCCGTTGTTTTCTGATAGCAGCCACGTTGTCGAGTGCGAAAGCGGCGGAAATCACCTGCATTGCGAGTTGATCCAGCTCGACAAGCTCGCCTGTGCGTTCAACCATCTCGGTGTTGAATGCGATCGGCTGTCGTCGGCGTCGATGGATCGTCTGAAACAGGTCGCCGAGCAACTGTCCAAGAAATTGACCTATCTTCTCGAACCAATCAGTCCGATCGAGGTCGACTCGCAACAGTGCGTTGTCCAGATGAGGTCGAAGCCTCCGCAGAAAGAAGTCGGCACCACGACCTATTACGAATTGCTGGTTCGCCACGGCGGCATGTTGTCGCTTTGCCGATTTGTCAAACAAAACGGCGTCGAGCGAATGATCGTGCCCGCCGAAGTCACTCGCGAAGTCTTTCTGCGTTTGGCCGACGACTTAGGCAGTGTCGCTTAAACATAGCCAGCAAAATCCAAAACCACGGAGACGCGGAGGCACGGAGAGCAGAACATATCTAGATTGCGCGGGTCATCGTCTGCGTAAAATTGGAACCATTCGCCGCGTGAAATTTTCTTTCCTTTTCCTCTCCGCGCCTCGGTGTCTCCGTGGTGAATCTACTCATCCCATGCGTCGATCTCGCTGCGCATGATCTCGCGTTTCCACTCGGCTTCATGAATCGCCCAGCAGTCGATCCGCGGCAATCCCTCCGCGTGCGACGTTTCGCCCGACTGATGCGAGCGCTGCCAGATTTTCACTTCGCCCGTTGTCAAAGCTCCGGCGCGTTGTTCGAGATTGCTTCTTCGCCAGGTCAATTTCCCCTGATCGAAGACACTGATCACGATTGGCCTGTGCAAATCGAGCATCCTCCGGGCCAGCAGTTCGTGGCTGGCCGTCGCAAATTGCCGTTTCAGTGCGGGCAATTGCCAATCCTCCGCCTTCACGACCGACGCAAACCAATCTGTCGGCACGAGTATTCGCCCGGCGAGCGCGTTGGCGATCTGTTCGCGTTGACCGGCGTTTGACTCGACGCTTTCCGGTTCGACGCCCAACAACTGGAATGCGCGCCAGGCCCATTGTTCGCCCAACTCGTGCGCCACGGCCCAATGCACGCGCTCGGGCCGCGGATCGCGTCGCAAGAAGATCGAAGGGCGAATGCCGCGGTTGCTCGTTTCGGCTAGCCGCACCAGCCGCGCGCGACCGGCTTGGCGATCGTCCCAAGCCAACTGAAAGCCAAGCTGCCCGGCCATCTTGATCGTATCGACCGGCGGGGCAAATACTTTGGCCGACCGCAAAATTTCGCCTGACGTTTCGTCCAGCGCGGTCGCCAAATCGGTGGTTGTAACATCATGCCACATAGAATCCCCACCGAGATCGATAATCTGTACATATGTATACATATCAGTGGCGACAAAGGCAAGCGGTTTGCCAGCAAATCGATCAATTGCACGTAAACTCAAACGGACCCAGCACTTAGCCGCCCCTCGTCACGAATGGCCTTTCGGGGTACGATATAGTTCTTGCAGAGGCTCCCCGATGAGGCTCCAGTAGCGGAGGTTCAAGTACGCACGCGAACTGGAAAACCGTGACAATGCATTAAGGACAGTAGCATGATTAACGCTCGGAAACTCGTCGACTACATCTCAGCGGAACCGTTTAGGCCGTTTCGGCTTAACATGGCCAGCGGACAAAAGTTTGAGGTGCGTCATCCCGAGAATATCGCAATTCGAAAGACAACCGCCCGAGTGTTCAGCCCCGTCGTCGAGTCGTCGTGGGATGAGCAGTGGCATGACATTTCCCTAGTCTTGATCGAATCCGTCGAACCGATGGAATCGCGTTCAGCTTGGGATCGCAATTGAGTGTGTCAGTCAATCGGCCCCGGTTCACATTGATATGATCAATCCGCGAGAACTCTTGAACTATCTTAAGGCAAAGCCCTTTCGCCAGTTTCGTATCCACATGGCCAGCGGCGACGGTTTTGATGTTCGCCATCCCGAGATGGTTCGCGTCGGTCGCAATTCAATGATGTTGTTCACCTTCGTCAGTGATAATGCAGAGATCTACGATCGGTGGGAAACACTCTCGCTGATGCTGATGGAAAGAGTTTCGCAACCGGATGCGACGGTTCCTCCAAACACGAACTAATTCAATGGACGACGCCGTATGATGGCCCCGAAGGAGATGATCAGCATTATATTCGCCGAGCCTTTTCGACCATTTCGGATCAACATGGCTAGCGGAAAGTCCTATGAAATTCGGCATCCTGAAGTCGTGCAGATGGGGCGGAGCAATCTCACAATTTTCACGCCTCTGCTCGACGAAGATGAGGGCGGTGAGCTGTGGAAGAAAATTTCCCTGATGCTCATCGAATCGATCGAACCTCTCGACGCACAGACTCGTTCATTCGACCGGCAATAAGCTACCTCAACTTTATGCAAACATAATCGCTGATGAATTCACTCGCAATTATTGAAAAAACTGAAACGCCGTTCTCCATTCCAACCGGAGGAAATCCAAGTAACAAGGGCACCTATGCCTTCGTCAGTCTCGGCTGCCCGAAAAATCTGGTCGATAGCGAGCGGATGCTCGGATTGCTGCAGCTCGACGGCTACAAGCTAGTCCAAAATCCCGACGGCGCCGACTTCGTCATCGTCAATACCTGTGGCTTTATCGAGCGTGCCCGGCAAGAGTCGTTTTCGACCATCGCCGAAATGGTCGAACTGAAAAAGCAAGGCAAAACCCGCGGCGTAATCGTCAGCGGCTGCTTGGCCGAGCGCGACAAAGAAGCTTTGCTGACCACATGCCCCGAGGTCGATCACCTGGTCGGCGTCTTCGGCCGCGAGTACGTTACCAAAGTCGCCGACCGGCTGATCGGCGGGCTTGACGAACAGCGCACCGTGTTTCGCCCCGCTCCGTCGCGACCGCTTCCGGACACAGGCCGACTGCGAATCACGCCGCGGCACTTCGCGTTTCTCAAAATTTCGGAAGGTTGCGATCGGCTCTGCACGTTCTGCGCAATTCCAAAAATGCGTGGCAAACATGCCACCAAGCCCATCGAAGAAGTGATTGCCGAGGCGAAAGAGCTGGCGGCCGATGGCGTGCGCGAATTGAACATCGTGGCGCAAGATACGACGTACTACGGGCTGGACTTGTATGGAGAAACGCGACTCGCCGAGCTGCTGACCGAATTGAACAAGGTCGAGGGCTTGGATTGGATTCGCGTAATGTACCTGTACCCGATGTACTTCAGCGACGAGCTGATCGATGTGCTGGCCAATAGCGAAAAGATATTGCCGTACCTCGACATGCCGCTACAGCATATCAACGACACCATGCTGCGCCGCATGCAACGCCGCGTGAACCGCACCGATACCGTGACACTGATCGAAAAGCTCCGTAAACGCATCCCCAATTTGGTGCTGCGGACGACATTCATCACCGGCTTTCCCGGCGAGACGGACGAACAGTTCGAAGAGCTGGCCGCGTTTGTCGAAGAGCAAAAGTTCGAGCGGCTGGGCGTATTCACCTACTCCTACGAAGGCGATACTCCCGCCGCGAGGATACCCGGACACCTCCCGGAAGAGGTCAAGGAAGCTCGTCGCGAACGGATCATGGCCATTCAGCAGCAGATCGCCTTCGATTGGAACGCAGCGCAAGTCGGCAAGACTTGGGATGTGCTGCTCGATTCGGTCGTGCCAGGTGAGAAGAACGCGTTTGTCGGTCGCGCTTTTGCCGATGCGCCCGATGTCGACGGCCTGGTGTTTGTAACCGGCAAGAAGCTGGCGGTGGGGCAGATTGTGCCATGCGAAATCGTGGCCGTGAACGACTACGATTTAGTGGCAGTGGCCGTGGGAAAAGGAAAGTAGGAAGTACGAAATCGATTGACTAATGTCGAATGGCTAAGCTAACGCACTCAATAAGGGCTGCTTAGCGGCGCGGCCACCGGCCCGTGTTTCTGCCGATAATTGGTGATAGTTCACGGAGTTGCGGTGCTCAGTGTATATTGATGCTATGCCCACCAGCACCGATCCACGCACACCGCCCGCAGCTCACGACTTTCGCAAAGTCTTCAACGTTCCGAATCAGTTGACGACGCTACGATTGTTACTGTCGATCGTGCTGTTCGTGTTGATCGAGTTCGGCTACTTTCTGCCGGCCATGTTGGTCTTTATGCTGGCCGCTGGGACCGATTGGCTCGACGGTTACTACGCACGCAAATACGGCCAAGTCACCACGCTGGGCCGAATTCTCGACCCGTTTGTCGACAAGGTGATCATCTGCGGAACATTGATATTTTTGGTGGCCCAGCCCGGTTCGGGCATCGTCGCGTGGATGGCCGTCGTCGTCGTCGGGCGCGAACTGCTGGTCACGGCGCTACGCGGTTTTCTCGAGGGCGAAGGGATCGACTTTAGCGCCGCGATGTCGGGCAAACTGAAAATGGTCTTACAATGTGCTGCCGCGGCGTTCAGCTTGTTTTATTTGCACTGGATCACTGCGAACGCAGAGGTGTCGGCTCCCGCTTGGTTGCAGTGGGGATTGCATGTATCGATCTGGTCGGCGATGGTCTTGACGGTGTATTCGGGCATCATGTATGTGATTGCCGCGATCCGCCTGTTGCGGCGATAAGAAAGTTGGCCGCGAATGGATACGAATGAACGCGAATCAGGCCGATCAGACCACGAAACACACGAAAGACACGAAAAGAAATGTTATGGTCGAATCGTAACACTTTTTTAAAAGCCCTAACAAAAACCCTCTCCCTCAGGGAGAGGCAGCGAGGAACGAGCGGTGAGGGTGAGCAAAAATTCGAGTACTGTTAGGGCATCTTAGCGCCCTTTGAGCGAGACCTTCTGCTTTGTTTCTCTGTGTCCTTCGTGACTCCGTGGTTCGTCCTTTCCATGTCGCCGACTTCGCAATCGATTCTCGGCGGTAGCGCGTTGGCAGCGATTTGCGGCAGTCTCTACATTTGGTCTCAAGTAATTATTCGCATTCGACGCCGAGATGAACTGGTGCCGTTCGAACCGCGGCGGCCCGTGCCTTGGACCTGGGTCGATCTGCTGCTGATGGTCGTCGCCTATCTGGCGGTCGGTGTGGTCGCTCAATGGGCAATCACCGAATGGTTGGGCTTGCAACTACCGATCGACTACAAAGCTTTGAATATTGACTCGCTCAGCGGCCTGCAAGCCATCTTGTCCGGCACCACATTGCTAGTTCTGCTGTTTGCCATCGGGTTGGTCGTATTTCGCACCGGGGCCAATGCGGCGGATCTAGGATTGCGCTTTCATCAGGCCGGCTCGGACGTCGGACTTGGCTTTATTGCGTTTGTCGCCATCGCGCCGCCGGTTTATGCAATTCAGGCGCTACTGCATCTGTTTTTTCCGGAACAACATTCGCTGATCGTCGCGTTGCGCGCCATGCCAGGAGACCAGTTGTTTTTGGTAATCGGTATATCGGTGATGCTCGTGGCACCGCTGAGCGAAGAGCTGCTGTTCCGGGTGCTGCTGCAAGGCTGTCTAGAGTCGGCTTTGCTGCCGGAAGACCCTACGGGGGTTGAAATCGACGCCGACGACGCGCAGGATGCTAACGATCCTAATTCACTGGCGACACCTTCA
>JAYTAU010000656.1:0-2826 GCA_043737375.1 Planctomycetia bacterium | reverse complement strand
CCTGCGCTACGCAGTCCAACTCCCCGGCGGAACCAGTAAACTCAAGGGGACATTTCTATCGGTCAGAAACAGAGGACATTTCTAATGGTTTACAACAGCAAACTGCGGCGTTGATGTTTTAGTTGCCGCACCATTTGGTTGACTATATCAGCCTCCGGCTTTGCCGGGGGCTGAAGCATTCGCGGCATATTGCGACCAGCTATAAAACGTTATCCACTTGCGCGACGACACGGTTTCGCATTTGCGACAATTACCACGTTGACTTAAACTGACCAAGTCTTGCTTCCAAAGTCGATCGCTCTACAGGGTCCGTTTTGTCATGTCCATTGCTTGTATCGCGGGTGCACGTCCGAATTTTATGAAAGTCGCCCCGCTAGTTCGCGCGCTCGACGCGGCCGGACTCGACCCCTACATCATTCACACCGGCCAGCATTACGACGAGAAAATGAGCCAGTCGTTCTTCAACGAACTGGCGATGCCGAAGCCGTATGCCAATCTGGAAGTCGGGTCAGGTTCGCATGTCTTTCAAATTGCCGAGGTGATGAAGCGGCTGGAAACCGAGTTCACCAACCGCCGCCCTGCGGCAGTGGCTGTCGTGGGCGATGTCAATTCGACCGTTGCGGCCACCATCACCGCGGTCAAAATGGGAATCAAAGTCGGTCACGTCGAAGCCGGCTTGCGCAGCTTCGACCGCACCATGCCGGAAGAAATCAATCGTCTGCTGACCGACTCGATCGCCGATTGGTTGTTCACCTCGGAGCCGGCGGCGACGATTAATTTGCAAAATGAAGGGATTGCCGCCGAGAAGATTCACTTTGTCGGCAACGTGATGATCGACACGTTGCTCTCTCAGCTCCCATATGCGCGAACCGAAAAAGCCTACGAACGGTTTGAGCTAACGCCGCGTCAATATGCCATACTCACGTTGCATCGACCGGCCAATGTCGATGACCGTGATCGGCTTACGCAAATTTTGCGAGCAGTGACCAAGATCAACGCGGATTTGCCGGTGCTGTTCGTCATGCACCCGCGCACCAAAAATCGGATCGCCGAATTCGGCATCGCCGAGCAGCCCGACTTGAACGGCTATCGCGCGATCGAGCCGCTAGGATACCGGGCCATGCTCAGTCTGAATGAGTCGGCTCGCTTGGTCATCACCGATTCGGGCGGAATTCAGGAAGAGACCACGATGTTGGGCGTGGCTTGTTTGACGGTTCGCGACAACACCGAGCGACCGATTACCGTCGAAGTGGGGAGCAACCGGCTGGTGTCGCATACGACCGAGGCGATTCTCGAAGCGTCGCGCGACGCGCTCGATGTCAGCGCCAAGCCTTGGCAGGTGCCCGATAAGTGGGACGGCAAAGCGTCGGAACGAATCGCGGCGATCTTAAAACGCGACCTTGGAGGCTAGAGGCTGGAGACTTGGGGCTAGAATTTTGTCAGCACAAAGAATTGGCGTAGCAGAAGTCGTGAGACTTCTGAAACCCGGACGTTTGCGCGGTTCATCAGAACTCTCACGAGTTCCGCTACCCCAAAATTGCAGTCACTCTGGCATCACCGGGCGTTTGCCCACACAGTGATAAATAAACCCGGCGGCCTTCATCGCCGAGGGCTTATAGATGTTCCGGCCATCGAACACCACGGGCGTTTTCATCAGCCGGCGCATCTCTTCGAAATCGGGCTGCCGAAACTCGCCCCATTCGGTCACGATGGCCAACAGGTCGGCATTTTCGAGCGCCTGCATCGGCAGCGCCGCGTACGACAACCGCTCGCCGTAAATGGCGCGCACGTTTTCAATGGCTTCAGGATCGTGGACCCGCACCGTCGCACCTTTGGCAAGCAAGTGGTCGATCAGCACGAGCGCCGGCGCTTCGCGAATATCGTCGGTCCGCGGTTTGAAAGCCAGACCCCAAATTGCGATCGTGCGACCCTGTAAATCGCCGTCGAAGAACGCTTCGATCCGCTTGCCCAGCGTGGTTTTCTGTTGCTGATTCACCTCGTGTACTGCATCGAGAATGCGCGGCTCAATGCCATGTTTGCGGGCCATTGCCGAGAGCGCCCGCACGTCTTTCGGAAAACAACTTCCGCCGTAACCGACTCCGGGAAACAAAAAGGCAAACCCGATTCGCCCGTCGTGCCCGATGCCGCGTCGCACGTCGTCGATATCGGCATCCATGCGTTCACAAAGATTCGCGACTTCATTGATGAAGCTGATCTTGGTCGAAAGCAGCGCGTTGGCCACATACTTGGTCATCTCGGCGCTCTCGGGCGACATGATCAAAAACGGGTGCTCGGTGCGTAAAAACGGCGAATACAGGCTTTGCAACACTTCGCCGACTGCTTCGCGACGAACGCCCACCACGACCCGATCGGGCTTCATGAAATCTTCGATTGCGGCTCCTTCTTTGAGGAACTCGGGATTGCTGGCGACGTCGATTTCGCGGCCCGTACTTTTTTGCAGCCGCGCGTAGATTGCGGCATTGGTGCCGACCGGCACGGTGCTTTTGGTGATGACGATCGCATCGGCCGCCAAATGGGGCGCGATGGAATCGACGACCTGCCAGAGCGCGGATAGATCGGCCGAGCCATCGTCGGACGATGGGGTGCCGACCGCTAAAAAGATCAATCGCGCCGGTTTTACGGCGTTCGCTAAATCGGTGGTGAATCGCAAGCGGCGCGATTCGATATTGCGCTGGAGCAACTCGGTGAGCCCCGGCTCATAGATGGGCGACTCGCCGGCGCTGAGTCGTTCGACCTTGGCCCGGTCGATATCGACGCAAGCGACCTGATTGCCGCTTTCGGCCAGACAGGTGCCCGTGACCAGAC
>JAYTAU010000655.1:0-2830 GCA_043737375.1 Planctomycetia bacterium | reverse complement strand
ATCGGCGACCGGTACTTCGTTCACATTCCGTCATAACACCGATTACGACTCGAACAACGCTCCGGCCAATCTGTTTCCCAGCGCTTGGAATACGAACTTCGAAACCGAGTTTCGTCATCCTTTCTTGCAAAACGGCGGCGTCGAATTCAACCGGATTGCCGGGCCGAACGCCGTCATCGGCGCACCCAACGGCGTGTTGATTGCTCGGGTAAATACCGACATCGCACTGGCCGATTTCGAAAGCGGCTTACGCGATCTTGTGAGCAATGTCGAGAACGCTTATTGGGACCTGTACTTCGCGTACCGCAACCTCGACGCGCGCATTCAGGCCCGCGATTCGGCATTGCAAAGTTGGCAAACGATTCAAGCCCGCTTCCTGAGCGGCAAACGCGGCGGCGATGCGCTTCGCGAAGCCGAAGCCCGTGAACAATATTTCCGTTTCCAAGAGGATGTGCAGAACGCCTTGACCGGACGACTGATCGAAGGCACCCAAACCAACAACGGTAGCAGTGGCGGAACTTTCCGCGGCATCCCCGGCGTGCATGTCAACGAACGCCGGCTGCGGCTGATCATGGGCCTGCCGATCAGCGACGGCCAATTGATTCGCCCGGCGCAAGAACCGCCGCTCGCCAAAGTTGTGTTCGACTGGAACGAAGTCATGAGCGAAGGGTTGATCCGTCGCGTCGAGTTGCGCCGCCAGAAATGGCAGATCAAACGCGCCGAATTGGCACTCGTCGCCGCGCGAAATTATTTGCTGCCGACCTTGGACGCCATCGGTCGCTACCGTTGGCGCGGGTTCGGCAAGGATCTGCTCGACCCTCAGAACGACGGCAACATGCCGTTCGACAATGCGTACGACGACCTGACCGACGGTCGCTTTCAAGAATGGCAATTGGGCCTTGAGTTTGCGGTACCGTTGGGGATGCGGCGCGGACATGCGGCTGTGCGCAATGCGCAATTGGCATTGGCCCGCGAGCGTGCGATCCTGCAAGAACAAGAGCGCGACGTGCTGTTGGGCTTAAGCAACGCATTTGCCGACGTCGAACGGGCCTGGGGCATCGCCCAAACGAATTACAACCGGCGGCTGGCTGCGATTTCGCAAGTCGGTGCGGTGGGGGCAGCCTTCGAAGCGGGCCGCGTGCAGTTGGATTTGGTACTCGAAGCACAACGCCGTTTGGCCGAAGCCGAGACGCAGTACTTTGCCTCGCTGGTCGAATACGCATTGTCGGTCAAGAACATGCATTTCGAAAAAGGCTCGCTGCTCGATTACAACGAAATCCATCTGGCCGAAGGCCCTTGGCCCAACAAAGCCTATCGCGATGCGGCCGAAAAAGATGGTCCCGGCACGCCGCGCAGGCCGTTCAATTTCATTTTCAATCAAGCGACGCCGATCAGCGCCGGGCCGGTCGTTCAACAAACTTTGCCGCCAGGAATAATTCCCGCAGGTTCGCTGCCACAGGAAATGTCGCCACCGGGGGCCAAGGCGGCAAATAGTCCGGGCGGTAGCGGAACGAATACCCCGGCGACATCGTCTGACGGACAGAGTAATGGCATGCCGGTCAATCGACCGCTGAACGATCGCGGGCCGCAGCAATTGCCACCCAACGGAACACCTAACATTAGAACGCCTGCCGATAACACACGACCGAATGGCGCGCCGCCATCCGGAGTTCAACCGCTGCCCATTCCTGCGGGGGCCGAGCCGATCTTGCCGCGCGAACCGTTGCGAACCGGCGCGCTCGAATCGCAGATTGCCACGGGCACGACGAACGATGCCGTTGATTCAGCCCGAGGTAACGACGCCGAGTCGAACGACAAAAAGGCGATCCACAAATCGACGAGCGATGCGCGCAATCCGTCCGCTGACCAACAGCCCGACAAGAACGCAGGGATGCGTTGGCCGACGGTCTCGGCGGCGCTGCGATCGCGAGTCTCTCCGCTGCCCACCGCCGGCGATGCGACCGAGTCGGAACGGTACGTTCCAACGGGCCGCAAAGGTTCAATCAATAGCGGATCGAAGTCGATCTCGACAAGTCCGACCGATCGGCAAGTTCGTCCCGCCGGCGCAACGACTCCTGTCACCGAGTTGCCGACGGTGAAGTGAGGAGCGAGGGATGAGGAGCGAGGGATGAGGGATCCAGGAGAAGAGTGCAAGGGGTTTTCTCGTTCCCACAGTCCCCAATTAATTCTTCTCGTTCCCACGGTCCCCCCGTGGGAACGAACTTGCCCACCGCTCCGCGGTGACATTTGCACGCCATAGCACGGAGCATCTGCAACTTCCGGTCACAGGTTGCCGGCGATGTAGGAACCGATCACAGATACGGAATTAATTCCGTTTTACGGTGATATCACTGCTTTGCTTCAATGGTCAGTTTGATCGGTGCGGTGGTCAGCACGATTTTCTGTTCTTGATCTTGTGCGTCGGGCGACGCCGTGGTGTAGCTCGCCGACAGCTTGTATTCTCCCGGCTCGGTCCAGTACGACGCGTTGGCCATGCCTCGAAAGCCGTGCGCGAGGTGCTTCAACTGCATGGTGTGGCTCTTGCCGGCGGCGATCGTCAGCTTGCGACCCAACCGAAATTCGCGCGTGAATGCCTGACGAAAGGTAACCGTCACGGCACCCTTTCCCGCCAAATTCAGATCCAGCGACGATTGATCGCCTTCGATCAGAATCACCAGATCTTGTTTGCCAGTGTTAGTTAGTTCTAGCGAAATGTCGACCGCCGGCGGCTCGGGTTTTTTGGCACGCTCGTCTTCGAGCGATTTACGGAATGCCGCGCCCTGGTGGGCCGGGTCGAGCGTGTAGGCGTCTTTTTTCGCCACCAGTTTGG
>JAYTAU010000654.1:0-2836 GCA_043737375.1 Planctomycetia bacterium | reverse complement strand
TTTCAATCCGGCGGGATCGACGCCCATCGATTTGAGTTTCTCGATGCCACCGAATTCATTGAATTCGCGCTGCGCCGCGGTGTCGGCTTTGTTGGATTGCTCCCAGGCGGACCAGCCCCCTTTGGCTTGGATATCCTTGAGTGTGCGGTTCTTCTTGCCGAGTTGATCGACGTTGCCTTCGGCGCCGATGAATGCCGAGCGCTTGCTCTTGACCGCGATCTGTTCGGCGATCGTGGCCATTACTCCGCCCGAGTTATGGGCCACGGACACAAAATAGTCGGCCGCCAGGGCAAGGCCGAACTTCTTGTTGACCAGCGCGGCGATGCCGGCCGAATCCCCCTTGACGGTTTCCCATTCGGCGGGCGAGATGCCTTGGATCAGGCTGACTTCGGCTTCGCTGTTTTTGGCGCTAAAGCCTTTTTTGAAAAACGCCGATTGCATTTCGTTGCGCTTTTTGATCGCCTTGTCGTATGTGGCGTCGCGTTTGCCTTCGCGTTCCCACTGGGCGATTTGCTCTTCGAGCTTGTTGATCAGTTGGCCTTCTTTGAGCGCTGCCTTGACGCGGTCTTGCTCTTCTTGCGAGGCAGCCGGGTCGACTTTAAGTTCGCGCCCTTCGGCGTCGATAATGGTGCGATCGAC
The DNA here is from genome assembly GCA_043737375.1 of Planctomycetia bacterium. Lineage (GTDB taxonomy): Bacteria > Planctomycetota > Planctomycetia > Pirellulales > JALHPA01 > JAWXCH01. Next base: position 2,197 of record JAYTAU010000654.1, on the reverse strand, counting down.
CAAGGCGCCTTTTTTGTCCAAGCTGCGGATCGCGCGATCGGTCGTGTCGAGGTCGGGCTTGTAATGGCCGCTGACGTTGTCGATCTTTTTGATGTGACCGTCTTGCATCGTCACGTTGCCCGCGCCCGAGACTTTGCCGCCGGCCAGCGGCGTGGTGTGATGCGGGATGCGTCGCTGCTTGACAGCGCCATGAATGCCGATGAGATCTTCGACCTCTTGCGTTTTGCGGTGACCGATGATCTTGGCGACATGGCCGTCGGCGAATTCCCATTCGACATGGACCGCATCGAACGTGTGCATCTCGCCCGACTTGGGGTTGATGACATATCCCAGCGACCCGTCGACCGGTTTGCCGTTCATGTCGACCAGTTGACCCAGGTCGTTGGCCTTGGCTTCGCTGGCTTGTTGCGCTTCGGGCGTATTCTCGTAGCGAGTGACGGCCGAAGTGCGTTCACGGTCTTCAGGACGATTGTCCGGCGCGCGCCAGCCGACTTTTTTATCCTCGTCGATGTACTCGTCTTTTTTGGCGATCGTGTTGAGATTGTTTTTGCCGGCAGCGGCGATGGCGTCCTTGGCTTGCCAGGCGGCATGTTTGAGCGTTTGCAAGGCCTCGACAAAGCTGCCGCGCCCGGCGAAACCCATGGCCGCGGTGAGACCGCCTTCGATCTGCTTGGCGACCGTCGGCATCTTCATGGCGGCCTTGAGATTAGGCAGCACCGCGCTTTTGAGTTGGTTGTACAGTTTTTCGGCGGCGTCTTGCTTGGCAGCGTCTTCAGCGCGGGTATCAACGGCTGCACCGCCGCCGACGGCGACGACTTGCTTGATCCAATCGGCTTTGCTGAGCATCGCTATAATTCCAATTTGTAATAATCGGAGTTGGTAAATCGGAAATCAGAAAAGGTTGTACACATTCCGCCAAGCGTCGGTTGCGGTCGCTAAAATATACGTTACAAAGTCGCGTACTCGACAGTCAAACAAAAAAGCACAGCCGAGGTTCACAGAGAGCCATGCCCATTTCCCTCCACTGGCCATGCAGCGTGGTTATCGCTTAAATTCTCGATTCCATACCGATATCCGTGATCATGCCCACGCCGAGCCGTGGGCATGGCACCCAACGACTTAACAACTTTACTACAACGGGAAATCACGATGGTACTGCAAGACAAAGTTGCCTTGGTTTCCGGCGCAAGTCGCGGCATTGGCCGCGCGATTGCCATTGCGCTGGCCCAAGCGGGGGCCGACGTAGTCGTGAACTATTTTGGCGACGAGAACGAAGCCGACGAGGTGGCCGGCCAAATCAAACAACTCGGCCGGCGCGCAATGCTGCAACGTGTGGATGTGACGGACCAGGCAGCCGTCGAGCGGATGGTCGCCGACGCGGTTGCCGAACTGGGTCATCTCGACATTGCCGTCACCAATGCGGTCTATAGCGATCGCGAACCGTTTGTCGCAGCCGACATGGACGGCTTTCGGCGCACGATCGACGTGACGATGTGGGGTGCGTTTCATATCGCGAGGGCCGCAGCGCAGCAGATGATTCGTCAAGGGAGCGGCGGCTCGATCGTGGCCATCAGTTCGCCGCATGCGTTCATTCCGGTGCCCAACTCGATGGCCTACAATATGGCCAAGGCGGCGCTCGACAGCATGGTGCGAACCGCGGCCATCGAACTGATCGATCAACGCATTCGCGTCAACATGGTGCATCCCGGTTGGATCGATACTCCGGGCGAGCGCAAATTTGCCAGTGAAGAACGCATTGCCGCGGCCGGAGCCAAGCTTCCCTGGGGACGGATGGGCCGGCCCGACGAAGTGGCTCGTTGCGTGGTATTTTTGTGCGACCCGGCCAGCGAGTATATGACGGGCAGCGCGATGGGCATCGACGGAGGCAACACATTGCCTTGGTGGGCCAACGGCGGCATGGCGGTGCCGAAGTGAGCGTGACAGGGGTGAATGATTGAGGGTGGAGCGTGTCGTGTGGAGAAAGGAACCTTCCGACTTGCCACACCACGCTTCACATCCCAAGCCTCCATTCTCAGACCCTCACCCTCCGTGGTCGGAAGTTGTCACGTTTTCCAATACTGGTTGTATGTCTGGCAATGTGCTTTACCGCGAAGCGGCCAAGTTGCCCGGTAATGGCGACCTTGTTGAAAGCGGATGCGTGTCTGGAGATTGAGCTTTACCGCGAAGCGGTTAAATA
>JAYTAU010000653.1:0-2840 GCA_043737375.1 Planctomycetia bacterium | reverse complement strand
GGTCGTTTGGCGTGCCAAAGGCTTCAACCTGAGCCTAGGGGGTCGTTTCAAATAAGCTCGATTCAAGTTGCAGTAACCGCCGCTTGGTCTCCAATCCGCCGATCGCGGAAAAACCGCCCAACGTGCCTCGACTGCCCACAACGCGGTGGCACGGCACAATCAGCGGCACCGGGTTACGCGCCATCACGCTCCCTACGGCCCGAGCGGCACCCCTGTGGCCCGCTTGCTGGGCCAATTCGGCATAGGACAGAACCGCACCTTTCGGGATGGCGCGGGTCAAATTCAAGACTCTCTGTGCGAATGTCGTAAATCCGTCGAGCAGCAGCGACACTTGGCTGAAGTCCTGGGGATTGCCGGCGGCATAAGCGGTCAATCGGTCGATCAGCGGTGTCTGCCATTCGAGCGTACGAATTTCGACGGGTAAAATCGACCGTCGAGACTCATTGGCGCTGTTGTGACCAAACGTTACCCGGCAAAGCAAGTCTTGCTGCCCAAGCAGACTGATCCAGCCAATTTCGGTCACAAACGTGGCAATCTGATACAACTCGTGGGGTAAAACATTGCGGGATAACGTGCTGCGGGCCACAAGTTTACCCTCGTTGGAATTAAGGTCGGCGGCGTGCGGGGCGGAAGTTGCAATCTGGCCCGGCTTTGACAGATTTTCTACATGCATTCTATACTGATGCCGGTCGTTCACAATTGAGAGACCCTTGATAAAGGGAGTTGTAACGCCGGAATGCCACTGAGGGCGTTCCCTACAGATTGCCATAAGGCAAATTTAAGCGTCTAAAGAGCTACGGATTGCAAACGCTTCTACGATGTCGTGCCCGAAGGAACCTGCGAAGATGAATCGATATAGCCAGTTCTGTGACGACTTTTACGTCAACATGAATCTGAGCACCGAGATGGAACTGCCGAATAGCCGCGAGACGGTTCTGCATTTTTTCGAACGGGTTCAAAAAAAGTATCCCTCCATGCGGAAGTTCTATTGCCGCGAAAAGCGCGACTTCGTGCTCGAAGAGGAGAAAGAACGGGGCAACTACCGCTGGGCCACGATCGAGAATCGGCGAATCTGCTCAGGCCAGGTCAATCCGCCTTCGCTCGAATCGGCACTCGATCAACATCGACTGATATTGGAATTGGCTCCGTTCATGCTTTCGGTCAGTCCGTTGGATTGCGAAGCGCTGGACGTACTGTTCGCATTCGACTTTACGTACCGGGGCAATCATAACCATCTGGTGGCCGAAGCCCTGGGGCTGAGCCCGGCCTTGGAACGGATGATCGATGTTCCCGGTGCGGCAGTCATGAACTACGAACCGTCGATCACTCTATCGCTTGATGAGGAGTGTCGGACGCAGGTTCGCTTGAGCGTCGAGACTCGGACGAGTGCCTTTCACGTGCGATCGGGCGAGTACCCCGAGGAGCAACTCAGTGTGTATTTGACCGCTCGGCAATATGGTAGCCTGCCGCCCGATATGACCTACGTTCAGGCGTTCGACCAGCTTTCGACCAGTGCGCAAGAATTGGTCGATAGTTACGTGGTCGATCAGGTGCTGCAGCCTTTGGCCCGCACGATTGCCATGAAGTAAGGGTACGTTTGTAGCCGACACTCCGGCACTTATATGTAGGAGTCGGCGATCGCAACTTATATGTAGGAGCCGACTCCGTCGGCGATCGCAACGATTATGCCGTTGCTAACGCCGCGGTTTTCCGCCTAGTACGGTACGCGCCGTTGGGCAAGCTACAGTAAAAATAGCCGGACGCGGGGGCAATGGTTGCCTGCGATCCGGTAATCTTTTACTGGCGAGGCTCACCAGCGATGGCCAAGTATCAACGCAAGCAATTATTCGTCGACCCCAAAGTTCAAGGGGCATTGATTCTCCGCGTGCTGGCTTATTGGCTCGGTACCGTGCTGACGATCACGGCCATGGCCGTGTGTTGGCGAATCATGACCGAGCCATTGCAAATGTTTGCCACGCAGCTCGACGATGTCTGGCAGCAGTTCGCGCCGGCGTTTGTCGCTTCGATATTTCTGTTGCCGCTGATGGTCGTCGATTGCATGCGCCTGAGCAATCGCTTCACGGGTCCGTTGTACCGCTTGCGACGCTGCCTGCGTGAACTGTCGGTCGGTAAAAAAGTGCCGAACATTCATTTTCGCGACGGCGACTTTTGGCAAGACGTGGCCGATGAATTCAATGCCGTCAACGCCCGCGTGCAATTGCTCGAACGCGAACTGGCCGAGATCATGGGGTCGGACGAAATTCCGAATAGCTCCGACGAAATTCCGGTTAGCTCCGGCGTACATGCCGGTTAGATACCGGCTTCGTCCGCGTTATTTTCCCTTGTGTCCCTCTCTCGTTCCCACGCTCTGCGTGGGAACGACGCTTCGACCGCTCTGCGGCCCTAAATCGTCACACGGCTCGACCGCTTGCATTGTCAAAACGTTGGACGCGGAGCGTCCGGGTATGCGTTCCCACGGAGACCGTGGGAACGAGCTTAACAGACGCTCACAAGCCGGGGGCTGAAGCGAAAAGCGAAGCTGCCGCTACAAGTTACTGTTGTGCCAACTGCTCGCGTGCCGCCAGCACATGCTCGATAATGCTTTGCATCCGGCTTTCGTCCGAGAACGGTGAAAGCACATAGCTCTTCATGGCGACGATCGGCTCGCCGTAGTCGGTCTGCCGGTAACAATCGGTCAGTGAAATGGCGACCCCCTGCCCTGCCATCGCCTCGTCATGCACGCGCTGGAAGATCCTTCGGTTGTAATCGTTGTGAGCAAGCAATTGTTCGCGATAGCCGGCGTCGGTTCGCTCGCGGTCTTTGATCGTGAACGTATCGAC
>JAYTAU010000652.1:0-17332 GCA_043737375.1 Planctomycetia bacterium | reverse complement strand
TGGCCGAAGTGCAGAGAAGTTACCTGCGAGCGAAAACAGGGGACGAGGGGTGAGCAGCGAGGATTGAGAGGCGAGCGGGAAACGTAAGTCCCCTGACTTACAAACATCGCAACTGCTGCCACTCACAAAAAAAATAAGCGGGCCGACCTTTCGGACGGCCCGCTATGAAGTCGAAGCTTGCCTGTCGTTAATTTGCTAACGATATGCCTACTTTTCAGTTGCCGACTTGGTATCTTCAAGCGGGGTTCGAGAAAGTAATGCTTCTAACTTTCCCAAAGTGTTGAGCTCGATCTCAATCGCTGGCAAGCGAAATTCAGCGACGCGATCGACCGTCGCGGTGCCCGCGTCGCCTCGGCTGTCTTCGCGGGGTTTGCCTTGATCACCATCGCGCTTTTTCTCATCGTCCTTGCGTTCTTCACGTTCGGGTGGGCCGCGTCGTACATCCGGACGGCGTCCGGCTTCACCCTCGCGACGATCCGGACCACGGCGTTCGAAAGGACTTGCGTTCGAGCCGCGTTGGCCATCGCGTGCCGCGCCTTCGCGGCGCGGCGGGCCCTCGTCGCCATCACGGCGTTCGCGATCGCCTGGACGCCCTTCCGGTCCGCGCGCCTCGGAACCACGTTGACCGCGCAGTTCGCGGACCTCGCGACGTAACATGCTGACCTCTTCCCGCAACTCGTGCATCAATCGCATCATCTCGATCGACGATTCGGCGCCGGGTGCAGGCAAACGCACTCGCATCGGTCCACCCTCGGGCGGGCCGCGGCGATCGTCAGCGTCGTCGCGACTTTGACGAATTAGTACGTCACGAGGAATGAGTACTTCTTTGGGACCGCGTTCGTCCCGACCCGCCTCACGCCGGTCATCGTCACCTCGTTCGCCTGCACTGCGTAAACGATCTTCGCCATCGCGACGGGGAGGGGGTAGCGGACGTCGATCCGGTCCGCGACCTTCGAACCGACGGATCTCTACCTCCATTCGACGATCGGGACGACGGCCTTCGCTAGGCTTATCGCCGTGGTCGTCGTCATCGTCACGATTATTCTTGTCACGATCGTTGTTGTCGCCATTGCGTTCATTTTTGTTCTTGTCACGATCGGATTTCTCAGGTCGGTCGCCGTCTTTCTTACTCGACGACGACTTGGACGGTGCGTCGTCGTCTGCGACCGCTCGGCCGTCGATACCCGCCGACAACGCCCACAGTCCCACGGGCACGGCGAGTGCCAGCATGGCCGACGGCCACCAGGTGCCCTGTCGCGCTGAGGGACGTTGACCCAGCACATTTCGAACTCGATCTAGAATTGCCATTTTTTTTCCTCCGACTCCCGTTGCCAAACCGAACCGTGGAGCGCCCGCCGCGCGGCGAGCGATTGCTTCTAATGCGGTCACATAATCCAACCGACGATGGGTAATTTCTATCGCCAGCTCATCGCAGCACATTTCGCGGTCTAAGCGAACTTGGTTAGACAACCACCAAACTGCCGGGTGAAAAAACAAGATCGCTTCGGCAGCCCGCTGCAGCAGGTTGACCCATAAATCCCAGCGACGAATGTGCGCCAATTCGTGTGCAAGAATCGCTTCGACCATCGAAGGTGTGAGCTCGGTCAGCCAAGCAACCGGCAAGACGATCACCGGTCGAAAAAAGCCGGCGACAAACGCCTGCTGAACCGATGACGAACCAATCAAGCGAGGAACAACGCGAAGTCCCGACAATTCCGTTAAACGTTCAAGTCGAGAACGCCATTCAGTTCCAAGCGACACGCCGCTTGCGTTTAGCGATCGCAATCCAATGGCGCCGCACAAGAGCCGAATGGAACCCAACGTTACGCCTAAGGACCAGAGCAGCGATATCAGACCCACCAACACCGCCGGCCATGCTGAGATCGAAGTCCGGACATCGGACACGCTCGCAGCCGGTAAATTGTTCGAGTCGTCGTTGAATGGTGCAACTGCGGCCGGTTCGAAGTCGGCAGTCGTTTCGCTGATGATGAATTGCTCAAGCGGTGTATTTGCAATCGGTAATTCGTCAATCGGCGCTACGGGGGCAATCGCAGGTGAGGCAGTGACTGTTGTCGGTTCGATGATGGAATTCGGCAGCAGCGCATACGTGATGGGCAGACTGCCGATCATCGCCGCCAGGGCAATCAGACCAAACAGGTAGCGGGTTTGTGATTTGCGGCCGAAACATTGCACAGCCAGGCCATACAGTGCCACGATCAGCATTCCCTGCCAGACCGAATGCAGCAAGGCCCAACCGGTTTTTTGAAAAACAGGTTGCGCGACGAAATCGAACAGTGTCATCGAACGATCCTTAACACCTGAACAATTTGGACCCTGACCAAAATGAAATACAGCGGAGTGTCGATGGATTGGATGTCTGACTATTAAACTGGCTATTCGCTCTTTTGTTCCTGTTGATATTGGCGAATAGCGCGGCGAATCTCGGAAAGTTCTTCGACATTGGGATTGGCTTGTTCCAGCAAGTGCGCCACCAAGGCACTGGCCGAGCCGCCGAATGCCCGGCCCAATAAATCCGAAACCATGCCGCCGAGCGCCTGTTCACGCGGGGTACTCGCCGAATAAATAAAGGCCCGCCCGTCGGGCCGGCGGCTCAGCAGTCCCTTGTCGTACATCACGTTCAAGAGACTCATCACCGAGGTGTACGCACGCGGACGCTGCTCGCTGAGCGCCAACATCACCTGACGCACCGTCAGCTCGCCGCGATCCCACAGCAGTTGCAGGATCTCGAGTTCAGCGGGTGTAGGGTTATCGTGTTTGGGACGCGACATGAAAATGGCGAAGGACGACGAAGGACGACGAAGGACGACGAAGGACTGACGAAGGACTGACGAAGGACTGACGCGAAAACCTTCCATCCGAACTTGCTGAGCATCATTCTACTGCTTAATCGGTAGATGTCAACTGTTTTTACAGTAGACGAAAAAGATTTTTTGTTCTAGCGATTATTTCCACGAAATCGAGCGACTGCATATTGGCAGCACTGCGCGAATAGATGTGGTTTCAGCGGGGTCCGGCAAATCTGGCGCTGATCTTGACTCGATTTCGTGAAGCTTCTACTGTTCCGCCCGAAAAGCAGAGTAATTGCGCACCGAGGCGCGCATCCGTCGCGGCCAATCGAATTCGAGGAATTTTCATGAAACCGATTTACGTGCTTGTGGGGCTAGTGCTTGCCGGCTCGGCGAGCGGCTGTGGTTGTTTCGGCCATAAGCCGTTCGGCACCGCTTCAGCGCCGCCGGCCTATTCCACGCCGCCGCTTTATCAACAGCCGGTCGTACAACAAGTTCAGCCGCAGTACATTCAGCCGGTGGTGCAACAGCAACCGCAATATGTGCAGCCGCAAATCGTGCAGCAACAACCGCAGTACGTGCAACAGGTTCAACCGACGACTTATACGCAAACCGTCTGTCAGCCGGTCTGCCCGCCGGTCTGTAATCCCTGTTGCCCGCAACAGTAAGCACGTCGAGTGTTTTACGTTAGCGTTAGCGGCTGCGTAAACACAATCCATACCATCGTGTCACGATCATGGGCGATATCGGCTTGAACGAAGCTTGCCGGATCGACTTCGGCTTGATCGGCAATCTGACTCGCAATTCGACTCAACGTGCCAAGTTCAATGCCGAAAAAAATCTGCGGATTTTCGTCCAGGGCCGCCTGCAAGAGTTCAATGAGCTGAAGCGCCCGCCTCGCGTGACGAGCGACGCCGATCGGGCGATGCTCCCTCGCCTTCACGCCGGCCGCCGCCAAATGAATCAGGCTCTTGAAAAAATCTGCGGCGTTGCCCGTTCTTCCGGCGACGTGCCAGAGCATTTCCCACGACTCGTGCGCTTCCCAATAGTATCCGTGGTTGAACAGATCGACGGCGAAGAGATACGTCGCGTTCTCGCCCCAGGCAGTGGGCAAGACACCTAACGACGACGTTTCAGCAACGGGCATCAAACCGTAGCTGTGACCACGCGGATCGCTGATCGGATGCGGATGCAAACCGCTGACGTACGAGTAGGGAGGAAATGGACGGGCGGGTAGATACCGCGACCGTGAATTTGTCATGAAATCGAGCCGCACAGTGCTCGACCCAAGCCCACCCATTGCAATGGGTGGGCTTAAGGTTGAGCTGATTGCGGGTTTGAGCTGTTACTTCTTGGCCGCTTCGGTGTCGCTCTTGGCCTTCTCTTCTTGAGCCTTGGAGAGATCGGGGTTCGGCGTGGCATCGCCCTTTTCCATGCCGAGGATCCACTTCATACCACCGGTCAGTGAGTTTAAATAACGCTGGTCTTTCCAGACCTCATCGTTGTGGCCCAGACTCATATGAAAAACCTTGCCGTCGCCGTATTCTTTGACCCAAGCGATCGGTACGTGATAGCCCTCTTTCTTTTTGGTCTTGGCCATGTTCAGGCTCATCAGCACTCGGACCTTCTCCGGCTGCCAATTTTTGAAGCGATAAATTTCATCCTTGATTTCGAACTCGGCTCCCCACGGCTTGCTGATCGGATGATCCTGATCGTGCACGGTGACGGTCACCGTCTCGCCCGATCCCCAGGGATGTCCGTTGAACGAACCGCCGATCATGTCCCAGTAGGGCTGAAAATCCGCGTAGGTATCGGCCGCCGAATGTGCGCCGATGAAGCCGTGTCCCTTTTGCTTGAGCCAAGTATTCAAGAAATAATCCATGGCATCGTCGCTGATGGGCAACGCCTTGCGACCTCCCGTGGTGTAGAACATCACCAGGTCGTAGTTGGCCAGGTTCTCTTTGGTGAAGTCGGTTTTCACGTCCTGGGTGCAGTCGACGCGGAACAAGCCGGTCTTTACGCCCAGTTCGGTCATGGCCTGTTCGGCCGGAGCCAACTCGCCCGTTTTCACTTTGTTGCGATCCACTGCGCCGTGCTTGAAGCCGCCGCTTTGGGTGACGAACAGCATGCGTACCGGCTTCGTTGCCGCGCCCGCTGCGGGCTTGTCGGAGTCGGCAGCTTGAATGTCGGACGCTCCCGACAACGCCCAAGCCATCGCGACACACAAAGTCCAACCGATAAAAACTCGTCGTTTCACAAATCACTCCTTAAAGATGGTAGGCAGGGAGGGCAGAGGAACGTGCGACACGGCGCGGCAATCGTGCATTGCGCCCTCGGGCAACGCTAGCGATAGTTTAACTGGAGCCGGCGCGGAAACAATCACCGACATCCGTCTTGATCGCGACTCACCACGGAGACACAGAGGCGCGGAGACAGAGAAGTTACCATGGGGTAAGTAGGAAAGATCGATTCCCGAAGCCCTCTTAAAATCAACAACTGTAGTCATAGTCGTAAGCTCCTTCGCCAGACCTGCTGAGCCGACATTAACTATTGGAGTTCTTCTCCGTGGCTCCGTGGTAAGAAACGATTGCTGCGGTTACTTGGCAGCGACGTCTTTATTTGCTTTGACGATCTTAAACAGTACCGGCGCACTGGTTGCGTTTTTGTCGGTCTTGGCGATGGCGTAGATCGGCCGATTGATTTCGCCGACCCAGGGAGCGGCTGTCAGAAATATCTGCCGCTCACTTTCGTTCTCCGGAATCAGCACCGCATTGAGCCCGATATTGTCGACAATCACCCCGTGCGGCAAATTCAGCACTTCGAGCGAAACCGAACCCTTGAAATCTTTTCGATCGATTTTCAGGCGCGCCGAGACCGTCGAGCCGGGGGTCATCATAATGACCGGAATTCCGTTTTCAGTGCTTGGGCTATTCGCCAAAGCATTCTTTTGAGGTTCAGGCAATAATTGCACCGAAAGCTTGGGTTGTTCGGCGAGTGAGATTTTGCCAAGATCGCCGATCGGTTTGGACACGGATCGACCGGCAATTTCCGCCGTAGCAGTAACCTTGACCAGCGACGCATTTTTATCCGTCGGTTTTACTGCATCCGCGGCTGCGAAGATGGTTCCCGTCGCCGTGCGATGACCGGCCTCGATGACCAACGGCGTGGTCGCGGTAAAGCCCGGTGGCAAATCCCCGGCAACATCGACCCGAATCTCGCCGTCGAAGCCGTCGATACGTTGGCGAGTCACGGTGAATGCCTGGCCCGATCCGGCGGGCACATTGGGATTCATACCGCTTAACGTGACGTTGAAGTCCGGTTTCGGTTCACGTAGCGTCAGTCGATAAACATAGCGGTCGCCGCCGCTGTCGGCAGTGTTGACGACGCGAACCAGGTAATCACCATCCGCCGGCGCGACAAACGTCAGTCGCGAGTCGGTGGCAATATCGCGATCGCCCGCATCATCGTTGGAGTAATAGAGCGGAAACACCGGCAAGCCGTTGTTCGCCAATTTTTTATTGGGCAGATGCGGTTCGACAACGTAAACAGGGTCGTAGTTGGCATGCGCGGTGGAAGTCGTGTCAAAATAGGCGCGGCGTTGGCCGGGATTCAGTTCGTACATATTCGAATCCGAATCGGGTCCTTGCGGAGCACGAAAGATTTTATTGACCTCGCCGCCCAGATACACGTACTCGTTAAGCTCCATCTCTTCCCAATTTTTCAGACGCACGCCGGGAATGGTCGAGTTGATCGGACGAAAGTTGATATACGAGTCGCGAACCGCTTGAAACAGCATTCGCTCGATCGGCCGACCGTCGGCGGTCAACACATCGATGCGCGTGTCGACCGGGGAACCTCGGCGTCGCGCGGCGGTTTCGACAATGTATGACTCTCCTCGCTTGGCCGCGAAGCGGTAATGATCGACGTCGGCCGGTTTACCCGCGGGGCGGCCCTCGATGCGACCGTTTGCACTGCCCGGCGCTGTGATTAAGGTCGCGTTCGTCGGAGCATCGTTGGGTTCTTGCTCGCTGCTGTCTTCCAAATCACCGATAATCACCTTCAGCGCGCCACGACTACGAAACTTGGCATCGAGTTTTATTTCGACCTCGCCCGTCGCGCCGGCCTTGACTTTGATCAAGCTATCTTTCGGCAGGTCGTAACCGATCAGCTCGACTTCGCTGGTCTTATTGGCAGGCACGCTCAGCGGAAAGCAAGCGACTACAAACGGCAAGCTGCCGACCGTCAAGCGATAGTCGAAACCCGCTCCCCCCGAAAGCAGCAGATCGTTGACCTCGACCGAGTACTCGCCATCGACGAGCAACGTGTGGGCCAGCAGCGGGTCCATCTGACCGCCGAAGTCGTTGTTGGCTGAGAGCAATTTCCCGCGCGGATCGAACAACGAGAGCGCTGCGTTGGCTTTGCCCCCGATGGCGCGATTCGACAACTCGACGATGATCGATTGGCCGGCTCTCCCCTGGAAGCGATAGCGGTCGACATCGCCCGGAGCAGCGAGCGTTCCCCAAATGCCCAATGGAAGCGCGATGGACTGCGATTGTGCGGCGCGATCGTTCGGCTCGATTTCAGAAGCTTGCGGTACATCGTCGACGTAGATAGTCAGTTTATTGCTGACTCCACCGCCGGTTTCGACGGAGAGCTCGTAGGCGCCGCGCGGAAGCTCGTCGCTGCCGGTTAATTGGATTTGAACGTCGGCCGAATTAGGGCCCTCTTGGTCGTCGATTAATTTTGCGGTCAGTCGCTTGTCGGACAACTGTACCGCACTGACAGCCGACAGATTTTTGCCCGTCAGTTTGATGTCGATCGTTTTTCCGCGCTCAATGCCGCGCGGCGAAAGTGCGGTCAACTCGGGCTTGATCGGCTTTGGCGGCGGCGTAGCTTCGATCGGCTTGCCGTCGTCGGCATTGTAAATCGCCAACGAACCGTCCAATCGACCAGCGACCAGCGACTTGCCATCGGCGGCAAACGCCACCGCGGGTGCCAAGTCGGGTTGCAAATCCAGCAGGGTTCGCTCGACCAATGTTTCGGCGTTCCAGAATTTGATTTTTCGATCTTCGGCCGAGGTGACCAACGTTTTGCCGTCCGCGGTGAATATCAATTTGAGAATAGGTTGATCATGCGCAAATCGCGAAGTGACCAGCGCGTTGGTGCCTTCGACAAAACCCTCACCCAATCGCCATAGTCGAATTCGGTTGTCGATCCCCGCCGCCACGACGGATTTCCCATCGGGGCTGAATGCCACGGTGTACTGGTCGTTCGTCGGCTGCGAGAGCGTGTCGAGTCTTTCGCCGGTTGCAATGTCCCAAAGCTTGATCGTGCGGTCGCCGCTGGCACTGGCCAACAGCTTACTGGATGGGTGAAACGCCAATCCAAACACGCCGCCGTTATGACCCGACAACGTTTTTCGCTCGGTGCCGTTTTCGAGATCCCAGAGCTTGATCTGCTGATCGTACGAACCGGTGGCCAATGTCTTACCGTCGGGCGAGACCGCCAGCGAGTAAATACTGTCTTTGTGGCCGCGCAACATTTTGAGCGGTTGAACGGTAGGCTCGGCGGGCGGAACTGCTGCCGTGGGCGCTTTTGCAGCCGATTTCTTGGCAGGAGCTGATTTCGATTTTGCCGGATCGGGCTTGGCGGTGAATAGTTCCGACAGCTTCCAAATTTGGACTTCGCCCAACAACCCGGTCTCCCCGCCGGCCACGATCAGCAGGCTGCCATCGGCCGAGAACGCCAGATCGTTGACGGAGCCTCGATGCCCGTTCAGTGTGCGACGCACCTCGCGAGTATCGACCGCGACTAGTTCGACGGTTCCGTAGCGGCCCACGGCAATCAAATTGTCTTTTGGAGAAAAAGCAATCGCGGTAATGGCCCGGCGTACCGGCGCGGTGGGGGCGATTTTCGGCAAGATCAAGATCGTGGGGTCGGGCGCAGCGCCCTGCGGACCTTTGGCTCCGGCATCGACCCAGGCGCGAATCAGCGCAATCTCCTCGGGCTTGGGACGTTCGTTATCATCGGGGGGCATGATCGGCTTGGCCGCGCCGGTGAGCACCCGGACCAGCAAACTTTGATCGCTATGCCCGGCCGCGACGACGGCACCCCGCTTGCCCCCTTTGAGCAGTTCGTCGTACTTGTCTAGCGCCAACTTGCCTTCGCGATCGTCGCTATTGTGGCAGGCGTTACAATACTTGTTGAACAGCGGGGCGATTTGCTTGTTGTAATCGGGAGCGATGACCTCAGCAGCGAAGGATGGGGTCAACGCCGCCGAAGCCCAAGCCGCGAATAACACAACAGCATTTATCAATCGAAAATTCATAAGCTACTCGAACAAGAGAACATCGCGTAAAGGCGCTAAGACGCAAAGGGAAAGCGAGTTGGCCGCGAATGGATACGAATGAACGCGAATACAAAGGCAAGTGGGATATCGATCGCGGAAACCAGTTGTAACAGCTTTTCAAAGTTGGGTGTTGGGTGCCATGCCCACGGCTTTGGGTGGGCATGATTGCCGGCCATTTCCTTTCGCCGCGATTAAAACACAACACTCTTCTACATGCCCACTCAGGGCAGTGGGCATGGCACCCGGCGAAGGCGCAAAGGGAAAGAAGAGAATTGGCCGCAAATGGATACGAATGAACGCGAATGAGAAGCAATTTTACGTTTCCGTATGACACATCCAATCGTCTATTAAACTTTGTCTACACTTGCATTCGTGGCGGGGTGTCCATCTAAGTCTCTCAAAAATTGATTTGCTCATTTGCGTTCATTCGTATCCATTCGCGGCCATCCAGCTTTGAAATCGAAACCTCGGTGAACTCCGTTTCCTCGGTTCCCTCCTGTTCAACTCTATCGGTTCAGCAAAAACTCTTTGCTCGACATTAAGCTCCAGTACAAGTCTTCCAACACGGTTCGGCGTTCGTCGGCAGGAGTGCTGGTCAACGCGGCGATGAGCTGTTGTTTTTCATCCGCCGTCGGAAAGCGGGCCAACGTACACAAATACGCGTCTTCGACAATCTTGTCGTTCGATGTGCCGGCCGTCATGATTTGTTCAATCCGGTTTCCCTTGGCTGAAAGCTTTTCGTTGATCGTGTCACCGTTCGAAATATGCAGCACCTGGACCATGCTCGGTTCGTCGGTTCGTTCGCATTCGCAAGTCAACAACCGTTGCGCGCGACCGAACGACTTCAGAAAATACGACAGCACATTACTGTCCGGCAGTTGGATCGCACGAAAATTGCCAGGGTAAGGCTCGCCCTTGTCTTTCAGGTTGCGGTTGACACGATCGGCCGATTCCCGTCGAAACTCGGTCGGGCTGCCGGTCACCTGCGAGATGCCGTCGAGCAACACTTCGGCCATCAGTCGTCGTGGGTAATACCGTGAATAGTAGCGGCGGTCGACCATGTTCTCGGGCAAGGTGCGGCTGGTCCGTTGATAAGTTTCGCTTTGTAGGATCACGCGCATCAGCGACTTAAGATCATACTTGTTGTCGATCAGATGTTTGGCGACTGCGTTGAGCAGCTCTTCGTTACTAGCCGGGTTGGTCAGCCGCAAGTCGTCGATCGATTCGACCAAGCCCACGCTCATGTAGTTGGCCCACACGCGATTGGTCACCGCACGGGCGAAGTACGGATTAGTGGGCGAGACGAGCCAATCCGCCAGGTAAGCCCGACGATCGGTCAATGATGCGAGCGATAGTGCCTCGGCATCGAGCGGGGCAGGGGGCTGCGGCTTGCCGGTACGCGGTTGCAACAGGTCGCCGCGGTCGTTGGTAAATACGACCGCGTTGCCTTCGCCCGCCGCGTCTTTGACTTGCACGCGGGCAAACAAATTGGCCATCGAGTAATACTGATCGTTGGTCCATTTTTCAAGCGGATGATTGTGGCACTTGGCGCAATTGATCGACATGCCCAAGAAAGCCTGCGAAGTGGTCTCAGCCAAGTCTGCCGGGTCGCCATGCAGCACGAAGAAATTAGCTGCGCCGTTTTCCAGCGTGCTGCCGGTCGCGGTCACTACTTCTCGGGCCAGTTTGTCCCAAGGAGCATTGCCGGCCACCTGATGGCGCAGCCAACGGTAATATGACCACATGGCGGCGGGTTTCAGCTTTTCGCTATTCACCAAAAACAAGTCCGACCATTTGTAGGTCCAGTAATCAACAAACTCAGGCCGGTTAAGCAGCGAGTCGATGAGTGCATCGCGCTTACTGAGCGATTTGTCGTCCAAAAATGCCCGAACTTCATCGGCGGTCGGCAATGTGCCGATCGTGTCGATAAACGCCCGTCGCACGAACTCTTCGTCGCCGGCTCGCGCCGAGGGGGGCAGATTCAAACGCTCAAGTTGTTTGAGAACCAGGTCGTCGATGAAATTGCGGCGCGGCGCTTGGGCGAAAATTTCGCGGGCGATCGGTTGCTCATATTGAACTGTGACCGTGGCAATGGCATTCTGACTGAGATACCAGCCGCCGATGAAGCCTTCGCCGTTGCCGGTTACGGTGAACTGACCGAACTGGTCGACGGTTGCCACCGATTCGTTCGACGAACTGAACTTCACCAGTCGAGTGACGTCCTCGACATGACCGTCGCTAAAATGCGCTCGCACGATGACGCGCTGCTTGGCACCTTTTTTCAACAGCATATTGCCGGGCAACATTTCCAGCCGCGTCATGCTGGGATCTTTATCGCTCGGCCCGGGGGCACCCTCGGCAATCCAACGTGCGATCGTGTTGTATTCGGGCGATTGCACCTCGAATCGCACGCCCCCTTTGTGCGGAATCGTGCCCGTCGGCTTAGTCAGCAACAGACTGCGCGCGGGGTCGTCGGGCGTGACGCGGCGGCCGCGCGCTTGTCGCGTGATCGAGCTGAAGTCGGCGTCCGAATCGTAACCGCGCAGCGAGAGCTTAAAGCCGTTCTTGCCGATCGCCGCACCGTGACAGGCCCCCGTATTGCAGCCGGCTTTTGACAACACCGACTGCACATGATTGCGAAAGGTAACCTGCGATGCTGCATCGAACTTCTCGACCTGCACTTCGGCCGTGGCGATGCGATCGCCTGATTTGGCAGTGATCGTGGCCTTGCCGTTATTGACGGGTGTGGCAATTCCGCGCGCGACCTTGACGATCTTTTCATCGCTACTGGTCCAAACGATCTCGCCGGTCACTTCGCCGATGAACTGCTGGGTGTTGCTTGCGCCCTGCTTCTCAATCGCGACTTCTTCGAGCAGCAACGTTTGTTGGGCGTCGGGACCGGTGAGCTTAATTTGCTCGGGAACCATCACTAGCGGATTGGCGGCGAGCGAGATGCTCGCACTCGCAACCAGAAGCAACAGTGCGAAAACGATATTGAAACGTTTGATCATTGCACACTCAAGGATTGAACCTGAACACCCAATGCCGCAGCATGCTCGCAAAATGTTTCGGCGGTCTCCCGATCCGTAAACTCAATTTCAACGTCCTCACCCTCGACAACACGATCGGTCACGCCTTTGGCTTCTCCAAGCTTCGTATGCTTCGATATCTGGACTAGTTTTGTAAGTTCGACTTTATTAATGCCAGGATCGCCGCGCTGCCAACCCTTAAGTTTGACCACGTTTAGTTCTGGCATAATTGGTAGCTCCGGAACGCCACGGAGGGCGTTCCCTACAGAACGTAAGCCATCCTAACTCTTCAAAACAACTCGTTGATCGGGTGCTTGCCAAAATCAACCAACGGGTACGGTCGTCCTTGCGGGCCCGGCAAGTGCGTCTCGGGATCCAAGCCCAGGCTGTGATAGATCGTCGCCACGACTTCGGCCGGTTCGACCGGGCGTTCGGCAGGCATGGCGGCGATCGGATCGCTACGGCCAACCACGCGTCCCCCCTGCACCCCGCCGCCGGCGAAGTAAACCGTCCAGCATTGCGGCCAGTGGTCGCGACCGCCCGCCGGATTCACGCGCGGCGTGCGACCGAATTCGGCCAGGTTGCAGACCAAGGTCTTTTCCAATAGTCCGCGTTGGGACAGATCTTCGATCAGCGCCGAGTAACCTTGGTCGTACATCGGCGCGACCAGATTTTTCATGCCGTCGATGCTGGTGAACGGCACGCTGCCATGAATGTCCCAGGTGATCTCGTTGAACACCGTCAAAAATGTGTTGATGGTCACGAACCGCACGCCCGCCTCGATCAACCGTCGCGACAACAAGCAGCATTGCCCAAAGCGGTTCATGCCGTAACGCTCGCGAACTTTCTTCGGCTCTTTGTCGAGATCGAACGCGGCCCGCGCTTGCGGGCTGGTCATCATGCGAAAGGCAGCTTCAAAGTTGCTATCGAGCAGTTTGGCGTCATCGCTGGCTTCGAACTGTTTGACCTGCCCCTCGACAATGTCGCGCAACTTGCGGCGGCGATCGAGTCGGGCTTCGCCGATCGTTTTGGGCGGCAGCAAATCGGGCACTTTGAAATTAGGCTGCGATGGATCGGCCATCAAGCTGAACGGATCATACGCCTTGCCCAAGAAGCCGGCGTCTTGACCATGCGGCAAATTACCGCCGGTCGGGCCCATCGGTTCGGGCAGCATCACATGTGCCGGGAGATCGCTTTTGCGGCCGCGTAGGTATTGCAGTGCCGATCCGGCGTGCGGAGTGTTGACACCGCCGGTGAACAGCCGACCGGTCTGCATCATTTGATGGCCCGTGTCGTGGACCGCGGCTGCCGTGTGATTACAGGTCCGGACCAACGAAAACTTGTCGGCAATCTTGGCATGTAGCGGAAAGATTTCCGAGATCTCGATGCCGGGCACATTGGTTTTGATCGGATTGAACGGCCCGCGGATTTCAACCGGCGCTTGCGGCTTCATGTCCCACGTGTCGAGCTGACTGGGCGCGCCCAGGTTGAAGATCATGATGACCGCCCGGTCGTCATGCTCCTTATTATTTGCGGCGGCACCGGCTGCGGCAGCGGCAACCTTGGCGGCGAACAGGTCCGTCAACGAGAAGCCGATGGCACCGAGCGTGCCCACCTGCAGAAAGTCGCGCCGGGTGACGCCGTCGCAGGTTTGCGCAGTCCCTCGACCGGTTAGATTGAGCATTATCGCCTCCCCGCAGTGCGGATCGAGAAATTGGCAGCATATCCCCAAGTTCGATGATAGCAGCGTATCACCGTAAGATCAACGAAATTGCGGGGTTGAGAGTAAATAGCAAGCGAAGCGCGGTGAATAGCCTGTTGCCTGCGGGGAGCGTTCGTCCCCTGTAAAAAATGCAAAGTACACGCTCAGTTTGCGACTGCCGTTTGTAGCCGCTTGGCCGGTTGTTATAGTTGCCGCGCGAACGGGTAAACCTAACCTTTCGATCTAGCTTGTGCGGGCCTATGAATCGTCAACCAACAACGTCTGAAACGATCTTTGGACCTTCGTTGCATAGCCCAAACGAGCATCGCCCCGACGACCCTGCCAATCGATTCGGCGACGAACACTTACGCCCCAATCGATTGCTGCCCAATCGTTTCGGACTTGTTATTCCCACGGCTGGTCTGTTTCTCAAAAAAATGTTCTGGCCGGCAGTGTTCGGAATCATCGGTCTGGCGATGCTACAGGTCGATACCGCCGTGTCGACTTGGTTTCAAATCGACCGATGCCCTCGATGGCTGCTCAAAGCGCTCTCGCTGAGCGAATGCTTTGCGCATGGCCTGGGAGTGGCGGTCATCTTGGTTGCCATTTATCTACTCGACCCGGTCAATCGCCGTTGTATTCCGCGACTGCTGATGATGTCGATCGGATCCGGCATGTTCGCCAACGCCTTTAAGTTAGTCATCGCGCGGGCCCGGCCGATTCAAGTTCAGCTCGACGCGAACATTCTGTATTCATTCACGCATTGGTGGCCTGGCACGCAAGCCGGTTCTGAGTATCAAAGTTTTCCTTCCGCACATATGGCCACGGCCGTCGGTTTGGCGTTGGGCCTCGGCTGGCTGTACCCACGTGGGCGTATACTGTTCGTTGCACTCGCGATCATGGCCGGTGCACAACGCGTTGCGGCACTCGATCATTTTATCAGCGACGTGGTTTGGGGTACTGCGGCCGCGCTGTTTGTCGTCGCCGGGTGTGTGAAGCAAGGACTGCTGACCGGCTGGTTCGATTTTTTCGAAAAACAATCGGCGTTGGAATCGGGGCATCTAAAGTTACTCCACACGACCGATCAAGTGATCGAGCTGCGTTGGAAGCGGGCACTCACGTTGTCCGATGCAACCGGCTGGCCTGGCAAATCTGCGAAGCCCGAGATCGCGGGTGCGACTGAAAGCGCCCATTCCGACGGCCACGCTTTCGAAAGATCTGAAGCGGCAGCGGCTTAAAAAGTTAGAGCTTCTAAAATCTTGTTGCTACCTGTTGCTCGCTTCGGTAAATTGAATCAAGTGACGATGCGGATGTTGCGTTGCTCTGTTGTCAGATCGCGGCAACCTGACTTTGAAAGGCACTCTCATGCAACGCTCTCTCGTGCTTACGGGTTTAATGGGGCTCGCGGCGGTTGTTTGCCCATCGGTTTGGGCTTGTGAACATCCAAACAAATCGACAACCCCACGTTTGCCGCATGTGCAACTAAAACTCGATGTTGCATCTGCCATCAAGGATTCCGTGCCGCTTAATGTCGACACGCGAGAGAAAACCGTGCAATCGCTGGTCGGCTTACACCATAAGATTTCGGATGACCCCGACTTGACTCAGATCGATCGCGTCGAGTTGCTGGGAAAACTGAATGGTCGTTTGCGGCAAATCAGCGGGGCGCTGCTAAAGGAAATTGCCGGCCGACACAACGCTAAAAAGTCGCTCCGCGCAGAACAATCGCCCACTCAAGTGGTTGTCGCGAAAACCGATTCTATCAATCGGCCGGCCAACAGCCCCTCAACACTCTCGGTCGCTACCAATTTAGTTACTGCCAATCAAATGGCTGCTCAAAATGCCGACGCCAATCAAATTGCTGCTCAGCTTCGCGGTCGATTGCCCGTCGCTCCCAATGCCCGGTTCGGCAACGGTAATTTTGGTGCAAACAATCGCGGAAACGGCGCGGGTGGAATCGCCGCGCAAAACGGCGACAACGGACCCGCACTCGTCGCACTGATTCAAAAAACCATCGCGCCCGATTCGTGGGACGTAAACGGCGGTCCTGGCGCGGTTGTCTATTATGGTCAATCGCGCGCATTGGTCGTGCGTCAACGGGCCGAAGTCCACGAGCAGTTGGACGGCGTGATTCGCGGGTTGCGACAGTAGCACCGCGACAATCGAGGGGGAACTACAAGGGGACAGAACAATGAGGCATTTTACTTTGTAACAGCGGTTCTCGGTCTTCCGCGAGGGTTGATCGTTGATTCCAAGCCCAATCGTTTCGCGGCCGGCTTTATCCAGCGTGCGCTTCCATACGAAGTGCCTCGCACCACGCTTGTTCGCAGTGCGGCCGGGTGCCATGCCCACTGGCCCACTGCCCTCCAGTGGACATGATTCGCCCCGGTTGAGGAAACTCGATATTCTGATCGACCGCACGATCCAAGCCTTCTGCCGTGTTGCGTCAATTTAGGCTACCCCGGAGTGAGCCACGCCCCTGGCACATGCCGACATAATGCGCGGGCACTGTGCCCGTAGGCCGGAATTCATTCCGGCTTTGACTACTACGTTGGACGGTCTAGTCCTTCGAGATACTTGCAGAAAGCCGCGGAGCGGCCGCAAGCACGTTCCCACGCAGAGCGCGGGAACGAGGGTAAACGCCATTCGTAGAATGTCCCCTTTTCTGTACCCATTCCCTGGCTCGGTGCAGTAGGCGATTACTCTTCCAAGGCTGACGCATAGGGAGCGAGATTGTACGGAGCGGTCGATTGACCGGCAGCACGGGCTTTTTTGCGATGCTCAATGGCGATTTTGGCAAACTCGATTTGCGTTGCGGCGGGGAGATCGGGCGCCCAAAATGTGGTTAAGTTCAACATACCCAATAAATTCTTTATACCATTTTCTGTAATCTTGGTGTCGGATAGTTTCAACTGTTGGAGTTGCGGCATCTTCAAAAGTTTGATAGTGGCTTCGTCGGTGAACTTCGTGGAGCCCAAGATGAGTATCTGCAAATTGTCATTATCTGAAAGCAATTCGATTTGGCTGCCGTCAATGCCGGTACCTGATAAATCCAATTCCTTAATTTTAAGCTTGGCAATAGTCTGGAAAATATTGTCGTCAACTTTCGGCGCATTACTAATTGTTAGAATTTTGAGATTTTTCAGTGCTTGTAACGGCTTCAGCTCGTTTGAATCTAATTTGATTTTTTGTATCTTTAAGACTTCGAGTTGCGTGGCGTTTGAAATCATATGAATGTCGTCGGCCGATAATTTCTCGCCTCCGCAGTTCAATCCGCGCAGTTCGGGAATTTCTGCCAGGTATGGAAGTATTTCAGACACTTGTTCGTATTTCAGTCCGGCAATGCCCAGGGCAAACGCACACTATGTTGAGCTAGAACGCCATTGCAGCTACCAGTTGTTGTGATAGCATTTCCTTCAAGCACAGCAGCGACACAGTATGGTCG
>JAYTAU010000651.1:0-7067 GCA_043737375.1 Planctomycetia bacterium | reverse complement strand
GCGAGGTTGTTAATCCTTCTTGAAATGAATTTCGGCCGAAGCAGTTGACGCAGGTTTAGCTACGTACTTTTTGGGCTCAGCATGCTTAAATCCAAAACCTGTCTCATGTCGATCGGGGCGGTATTTTTCCGGCCGTTAATGGTATGCGTTTGCTTGGTAAGCGGCTTTGCGTTCTCAGCCTCGATGGGGTTGCACGCGGCGGACGTTCCGAAACTTGTCGCCGCGCCTGCCGTGAAGGCGACCGAAAAAACGCCTGATCCCGTCAAGCCTGCGGCCGCGGCGGTGTCCGTCGCGCCCGTGTCTCGCGCCATGGTGAAACATCAGCCCGACCTAACCGGCTTTAACGCGGACGTTGCCCCATTCTTCCGCAAACACTGCGTTAGTTGTCACGGCGCGGAAAAGCCGGAGGGCGATTTGTCGCTGCACAAGCTCGACGCCGATATCGCCTCGGGTCGCGACGCCAAAACGTGGGAGAAAGTGCTCGAACAATTGTCCTCCGGTGAGATGCCGCCCGAAGATAAGCCGCGACCCGATGCCAAGTCGTCGGTGCTTGTGATCAAGTGGATCCGCGCCGAGTTGACCAAGAGCGGGCGCGCCATGCCGGCGCTGTCGCAAATGGCGCTGCCTTCGCATGGCAACCGCGTACCGCACGACCAGCTGTTCGGCAAGCCCGCCGGTGCGGTCGTTCCCCCGCCATCGCGAGTCTGGCGGTTGTCGCCGAGTAGCTACGACGCGTTCGTCAAAGAGGTCGTGCCCAAGGATGCGCCCGGGACGATATCCCAGCCGTTCTCGCTGATACCAGGCAAGGGGATCAAGGATTATGCCGCCGCCTACACGATCGACGAGCCCGGCGTGATGACGCTGCTTCGCAACGCCGAAGAGATCGTGTTGTCGCAGACGGCCTTCGTGGTCAAGGATGGCAAGGTCCACAGTACGAGCAAGCGGGGAGGTGCGTTCATGCAGGTGATGGACGAACGCAATCCGCCGACCGACGAACAAATTCGCCAAGTAATCGCCGAAGAGTTCCGTCAGGTCATGCGTCGCGGGCCATCGACCGACGAGTTGCAGCGGTTCGTCGAGCTGATGAAGAATAACGTCGAGACCGGTGGGCAGGTGGCTGGCGCCCGCGCAACGCTGACCGCCATCGTCCTCATGCCCGAGGCGATGTTTCGGATGGAACTGGGCGAGGGGCCGGTCGATGCCCAGGGGCGCAGGGCGCTCGCGCCGCGCGAACTGGCGACGGCGCTTTCGTACGCACTGGGGGATCATCGCAACGACGGCTTGCTGCAAGCGGCTGACAAAGGCGAACTGGCCACGCGCGAACAGGCCGCGGCCCTCGTGCTGCAGTTACTTAACGACCCCAAAGCGAAGACCACTCGCATCCATCGCTTCTTTCGCGAATACTTCGGTTACGGCGATGCTTTGGAGGTGTTCAAGGACCCGCCACCGACGGACAACCCCAAGGTCGGCAATGGCAAGCATGCCCATCCGGCGATTAAAAATTGGGAGCCGGGCATCCTCGTGAGCGACACCGATCGGCTCGTCGGGCATATCGTCAACCTGGACAAGAATGTTCTGCACGAGTTGCTGACGACCAGTAAGAGTTTCGCATCTTATAAATTCGACGAGGAAACCAAAAAGGCTTCGCCCACCAGCAGCCACGATCGATGGATGTACATGGTCTACAATCTGCCGGTCGATTGGCGCTTCGTGGAGCAGCAGCCTTTCGAGCTACCTGCCGGGCAACGCTTCGGAATTCTGACCCAGCCGAGTTGGCTGGCTGCGCACTCGGGCAATTTCGACAACGACGCAATCCGCCGCGGCAAATGGATTCGTGAGAAGTTGTTGGGCGGCACGATTCCCGATCTGCCTATTGGCGTGCAAGCGGTGTTGCCGGATCACAAAGACAAGACGCTACGCGAGCGGATGAGCGTGACCCGCGCCGAGGCTTGTTGGAAGTGCCACCAGCGGATGGACGATCTGGGCCTGCCGTTTGAGCAGTTCGATCATTATGGTCGTTGGCGCGCCACGGAAAAAGTGCACGATGCGGAGGCAATGGCCAAGAACGTCGACGAGAAGGGCAAGCCCAAGGGCGTGGTATGGCGGGACGCCCCGTTGGTCACGACCGGCGGAATCGAGCATGTTGGCGATTCGTCTCTAGAAGGCCCGGCCGGTGACCCGATCGCTTTGATCAAAAAGCTGGCCGGCTCGCCGCGTGTCGAGCAGGTCTTTGTCCGCCATGCGTTTCGGTTTTTTCTCGGTCGCAATGAGACAGTCGACGATGCCCGCACGCTACAGGGTGCCCACAAAATTTACAGCGACAGCGGCGGCAGTTTCAAGGCGCTCGTTGTGTCATTGTTGACATCGGACTCGTTTATTTATCGATCGGACTCATCACCGGGTGGTTTGCCCGCGAAGGGCGCGCCCGCGCACGGTCCGCAGGATTCGCGGAAACTGAATTGACAATAAGAATTTGGACCACGGAGGCGCGGAGAAAGCGGACGACGATGGTTGTCGAAAAACAATCTTGATTGCATGGGTCTCTGAACACTTCAATGCATTAAAATGAGGAAAGTGGATAAATCTTGTTCTTGCGGCATTTCATCTCCTGTTTGATTCGCATCCATAAACGTTAATTCACCGCTAAACTTTTTAACTCCCTGCCTCGGCGTCTCCGCGGTTTACAGTGCTGAGCCGACTGCCGACATTTCGACCAAACAAACCGAGGATAAATATGTTAAATCGCCGAGATTTTTTTCGTGGCGTCAGCCTGGGCGCCGGCGCCGCGGCGTTCGGCCCGTTCCTCTCGCAACTCGAAGCCGCCGCCAATTCACCCGGCAAGCTTAAGCCGATGCGGTTTGTCTTTCTGGTCCAGGGTAACGGGATCGACCCCAATCACGTTCAGCCGACCAGCCTCCCGCGTTCCAAGTACGGCAACATCGCGGACAAGCTAATTGACCTGCCTTTGGCGAAAGAGACGTTGCCCACGTCGCTCGAACCGCTCGCCCCGTACGTCCAGCGAATGACTGTCATCCAGGGGTTGAGTAACCGCGCTGCCGGCGCTGGCAATCACTCCTATAACTACGGCGCGCTGGGATGCTACAACAAGGACAAAGGGCCGGTCGATGAAACCATCGACGCCGCGCTAGCCAAGGCCGTGCCGGGCATCTTCCCGCACGTCGGGCTAGGCATCACCGACAAGCCCGATAGCAACATCGTTTACAATATCTCGGCCTGGGAGCGCGGCCGTCCGCTGCCCACGCAGTGCCGGCCCGACCTGGTGCATACAACCTTGTTTGGCAGCGCGGCCGATGGTCAGGCCCGTAAGGCGTTCGACCTCCGAACCAACACGCTGGATTTTATGCGGGAAGATGTGAAGCGTGTCCGCGCGCGACTGGATGGCGGCGAGCGGGAAAAGTTCGACACCTATCTCGACGCGTTCGAGTCGATGCGCGTTCGTCAAGATCGTTTGGCCGAGCCGGCTGTGCAAGCTGCTCTACGCAAACACTCCCCACCACTGAACGACAAATACACAGCCAAGTCCGATACCGATAAGCTCATGGCACAATTTGACATTGGCGCTGCGGCGCTGATCGGCGGGCTGACCAATGTGCTCACGCTGTCGTCCGGCGCCGGCGATCCATTTTTCGGCATTGTCTTCGACGAGCTGGGCATCACTTTGGACCTGCACGGCATCGGCCACGGCGGCGGCGTGCCGGGGCTCAGTTCGAACGAGTGTATGCTCAAGGTCCGTCGTTTCCATACCGAACTGTTGGCCGAACTGGTCAAGAAGCTTGACGGCGTGCCCGAGGGGGATGGCACGATGTTGGACAACACGCTGATCGTCTACACCAGCGACTTTGGTGAGAGTCATCACCCACTGGCCTATGAGTGGCCGTTTGTATTGATCGGCAACCTGGGCGGACGACTCAAGGCAGGCGGGCGATTCTTGAATTACCCGAAGTACGGCACCACGGGACATCGCACGGTGTCGAACTTGTACACTTCCATGTTGCACGCTGCCGGCAAGCCGAAAGACAGCTTTGGCCACGGAGATTTAGAACTGAAAGGCCTTGATCAATCCGGCCCGCTGGCCGAGTTGATGGTCTAGGCTTGCAACGCGGAAGATCATGCCAGAGGGCCGGCCACCCAATTGTATCTTAAAATTGGTCATGCGTTGCAGCCGCATTATTTAGTTCTGCACACTCACTTCCCCTTCGGCGTCGGGGCGTTGACCATACGATCGAGATCTGCTTGCGACTGCGCGGGGTCGATCAACAATTCGCCCCGACGATCGTCGTCGCGATTCAGGCCCAACAGCAACTTGTCGCCGTCGGCCTTCAGCCGGTTATTCATCGGCGGGTGCGTATCGACGGTCGTCACTTCCCACTTGGGTTTGGTATCGGTTGCGGCGGGAGGCGCGAACTTAAGCGGGCGGCGCTCGACCAATCGGCTCCAGGCAAGCGTGCCGTTTTTTGGATCGAGACCGTACACCCGTATTCCGCCGGCCAATTCGGCGTGTAGTCCCGCAGCGAAGCAAACCTTGCCGCCGCACAAAACCACTTCGGAAATCGGCCACGTCGAAATCAATTGGCCGTTGAACAGCAGTTTGCGGTGCCACGGCGCACCGAAGAATCGCCAGCGCATGGTGCCATCCGCCGCGTCGAGACAGTACAACCAGCCATCGTCGCCCCCCACATAGACGGCGTTTTCGTGGACTAACGGCGTGCTGGTGATTCGGCCGTCGGTGGTAAACGACCACAGCACCTTTCCCTCGCGACGAGCCTCGATGAGATGTTGGTGCGTCACGGCGACGAACTCGACACCGCCGACTGTCACAGGCGCGGTTTCTTGCGGCGTTTGCGGACGGCGGCGATTCCAGTCGCCATCGTTCCACTCGGCGACGATCGGCGAGTCGGGCAGCTTTGACGGCGAGGGCGCAATGCCGTCAGCCTTGCGCAGGCTTTTTTCCAGTCGCTTTTCGTCCGCCACCACCGGATGCGGTTCTTCATAAGTGTACGAGCAATAGCCGCGAAGCTGATTGATACAGTGACAGCTATTCGGGCTATAGAACATCGCCCCGTGGGCGGCCACGGCCGGCGTGGCACAGCCGGCCCTGGCGATGCCAAGCATCGTCCCCGTGCCGTCGGGAGCGACCCACCATCCCAACCCATACGTCAACCAACCGGGTGTGGCGGTCAGCGGCATGCAGCGCGAGTTGAGCGGCGTCGGCGCAGTCTGACTGACTGCTCCATCTTTCCAAGCCACCTGCGCCATCCGCGTGCCGCCCCCTTGTCCATAATAATGTATGTAAATTCCGTCGTCGCGAACCACGGCGTTGTAAGGATTCACGCTCGCTTCCTTGGCCGCTTTGGTCGAAGGCGTGTTGAGCCAAAGCAGTTTTCCATCCGCGGCGTTCAGCACACCCACCATGCCATAGCGCGTCGCGCCAAACACCACGACCTTGTCTTGGTGCGGAATCACCTGCCCGACCAAATGCCCGGCGATCTCGTCGCAGGTCCAAATCGTCTTGCCGGTTTTCAAATCCAGCGCCACCACCGAGCGCGCTTTGGCGCGCACCCAGCGGGCGTGCATGTCGTACATGCCGGTGTTTTTGCCATCTATTCCGCGCAGCCAGGGGCTGATTTGCGAACCGTCGTGGACGACGACATACACGCGATTCTCGGCTGGAACGGCGCCAATCGCCGCGACCACGCCATCGCCACCGTCGAACGTCCAACGCGCTGTGCCCGACACGGCATCCATGGCAACCAGCTTGTAGCCGGCCGACTGCAAAATCATCGGGCCGGCCAACCGCATAAAATTGTAAGGACTCAAGTACATCTCGCCGGGCGTTTTCTGCTTGTCGTTGTGCGCCGTCGGCAGCGCGTCGGCCACGTTCGCCAGCGGCTTACCGGTCGCGGCGTCGATAATCGCCAACCGCTGGGGCTGTTTGCCATCGGCAGGCATCCGCGTGTACACGCGTGACTCGTCGGCGGCAAATAGCGATCGCGGCAAATTGCTCGAGCTGTTGGATGTCGTATCGGTCTTGAGGGTCCAAAGTCGGATGCCGTTCGACGCGCCGCGAGCGACCAGTTGATTGGCCGGTTGCTTTTTGTCGCCAATTAGCCGCTCGGTTTCTTGTCCCCAATAAAAAGTGCGTCTGCCGGCGACACGAATGCCCGGCCCGGGCGAGTACGTTGCCGGGTTATATCCTTTTCCCCACCATTCGACGCGCACATCGCTGGCGACCCACTGTATTTGATTTGGAGGCTGAACTGTTTTGTCGGACGAAGCGAAGCCGCCGCCGACGGGTCCGTCGAAGTGCGTCCACTCCCCCAAGCCGGCCGGCTGCGGCTTTTCGGTCCGCTTCCAATCGCCGTCGCGACGCAACAGCGCGACCCCTTTGGGCCGCAGCACGCGCAGGATCTCGGTCTGGGCCGGCGCGCCCTTGGCTAACTCGGCCTGATTGAACGCGGTGTTGGTGATCGCGTTGAGATCGGCGATCAAAAGATCGATTTGGTTATCGGCATAGGGGAGCCGGTCGAGGGTCGTCACTTGTTCGATCGAGGCGAGTCCGTACAGCCCGCGCGACGCAATCGTGGCCCTGGCTCGTAGGGCTGCGGCGTTGTCGAGTGCCAGACCATGCACCAGCATTCGCCCGCCGGACGCCAATTCGGCTTCGAGTGCTCCGTCGGAGCTGCCCAGATGGACCACGATACCGGCATCGATCCCGGTTACTTTGATCGCTTCGTTCTTAATTGCAACATCCGACGAAACTGGTTTCGTTTCGGCGGCTGCAAGCGTAACAGAACAAATCCCCAACCAAAGTAAGAGGACAACACATTTGAACTTCATGGATCGATTCCGTCTGGTAGAGGTGCAAACAAGTCCGCAAACAAAGGCCTTGGTACGGCATGACATAAGGACCATGATGATAAAAACGCTTGCACCCTAATAATCATCACTGGCTTTGGTTAAGCATATATTGATTATTTACTCGGCGTCGCAAAAGCCGCCACGGTGCCATCGTCCATCGCCACGTACAATCGCTGGCCGGCGACGGC
>JAYTAU010000650.1:0-2860 GCA_043737375.1 Planctomycetia bacterium | reverse complement strand
GTGAAAATTCCGGTACAGGCCGTCGGCGGATTGTCGATCGAGCAAGCGATTCGAGCACCCGAGTATGGTGCCCCGTTGGTCGTGCTGGGCGCGCCGCTGACGATCGATGCCGATGCGTTTAAGGTCGCGGGGGGCGACTTGGAAAGTTCGTTACGGATGATTTGCGAACGTGTGCATGGCTATGGAGAACTGCGAATTGGAAACCACGGAACAAACGAACAATGACCAACACCTTGCAACCGGCTGTCGTCAACTTCGCTCCGCATAAGCATAGTGTCGAACTTCGCGAGATACCGCGCCCGACCATTGGCGATGAGGACGTGTTGCTGGCGGTCGCAGCGGTCGGCGTATGCGGCAGTGATTTGCACCAGTGGACCAACGAGCATAGTTGGCCGGTCAATTATCCGGTGGTGTTGGGACATGAGTTCGCCGGCGTTGCGGTCGAAGTCGGTTCGCGAGTTCGCGGTTGGCGCGAGGGGGATCGCGCGGTGAGCGAAACGGCTGCGGTCATCGACCTCGATAGCCCTTTAAGCCGGCAGGGGCTCTATAATCTCGATC
Organism: Planctomycetia bacterium; assembly: GCA_043737375.1. GTDB lineage: Bacteria > Planctomycetota > Planctomycetia > Pirellulales > JALHPA01 > JAWXCH01. The sequence goes on along the minus strand of JAYTAU010000650.1, from coordinate 2,302 downwards.
CGACGCGTAAAGGTTTTGGCTACGGAGTGAACGGCGGCATGACAGCGTTTGTGCGCGTGCCTGCGCGGTGTTTGCATCATTTGCCGGACTCGTTGCCGTTCGAGTACGCCTGCCTGACCGAGCCCTGTTGTGTGGCGTTCAACGCGGTCGTGGCCAACGGAAGCATCAAGCCGGGCGACCGCGTCGTGGTGCTTGGACCCGGACCGATCGGAATTCTTTGCGGTGCAATGGCAAAGCTGCAAGGGGCCGAGGTAGCGGTGTTCGGACTTGAGCGCGACGCAGCACGGCTGGCGGTCGCTCGTCAGTTGGGCTGCGTCACATTGACCGCCGGGCTGGACGAGTGGGCGCGTGAGGTAGACGGCTTGGGGGCCGACGGTGTGATCGACGCGGCCGGAATTTCGGCAACGCTGAAAACGGCGATCGACATCACGCGACCGGGCGGCTGGATCAGCAAGGTCGGCTGGGGACGCGCTCCGTACGAGCATTCGCTCGATCCGCTGGTGCAAAAGAACATTACGTTGCGCGGCAGCTTCAGTCACAACTGGCCGATCTGGGAGCGAGTGATTCGTCTATTGGCGACCGGCGCGATTGATGTGCAACAGATCATCGGCGGTGTTTGGCCGTTGGCAGAATGGCACACGGCATTCGAGGCCATGCATTCGGGCCGGATCGTCAAAGCGGAATTAAAACTCTAACAGCTTGTCTTTTGCGTCTTCGTATTCTCACGATTGAAACATTCGACCGTCAATATTTAACCGACTGCAGAACGTCGAAATGCGAAATTACGAATCACCGAACTACGATCGTGAGCTACGTTGATCATTTGCGCGCGAGAAGCCTTCGATGCATAAATACGTGTTAGCGTTGGATCAGGGAACGACTTCCAGCCGTGCCATTCTCTTCTCGCACGATGGGCGGATCGCCGCCAGCGAACAGCAAGAATTCCCGCAAATTCTGCCCTCACCCGGCATCGTCGAACACGATCCCGAGGCGATTTGGAATACGCAACTCACGGTCGCTCGCAAAGTGTTGGATTACGCCGGCGTGACTGCTCGCGACATATCGGCGATTGGAATTACCAACCAGCGCGAGACCACAATCTTGTGGGAACGCGACACCGGCAAGCCGGTCGCCAATGCCATCGTTTGGCAAAGTCGTTTGACCGCGCCGATCTGCGACGATCTGAAACGGCAAGGGCTGGAACCGCTGTTTCGCGAACGCACCGGTTTGGTGATCGATGCCTATTTCTCGGGCACCAAAGTCAAACACCTGCTCGATACGCACGACGGACTTCGCGACCGCGCAGCGCGCGGCGAGGTGCTGTTCGGCACGGTTGATTCGTTTTTGATTTGGCGGCTGACAGGTCGTCATGTGACCGACGTCAGTAACGCCAGCCGCACACTGCTTTTCAATTTACACACGCTCGATTGGGATGACGATCTGTTGAAAATCTTGGACATCCCGCGGGCCATGCTGCCGACGGTTTGTTCGTCGAGCGAAGTGTATGGCCAGGCCAAGGGCGAATGGCTGGGGGGCGAAATTCCCGTGTCGGGCTGCGCCGGCGATCAACAGGCCGCCACCTTTGGACAAGCCTGTTTCACGGTCGGCAGCGCCAAGAATACTTACGGCACCGGCTGTTTCATGCTGATGAACATTGGTCCCAAGCCGGTCGCATCGCAACACAATTTGCTGACCACGGTCGGTTGGAAGATCGGCGAGCAGGTGACGTATTGTCTGGAAGGTTCGGTATTCATCGCAGGAGCAGTGGTGCAATGGTTGCGCGACGGGCTGAAGTTCGGCCACTCTGCGCGCGAGATCGCCGAACTGGCGGCCACGGTGCCCGACTCGGGCGGTGTTTATTTGGTGCCCGCATTCGTGGGCTTGGGAGCTCCGCATTGGGACGCCTATGCGCGCGGAGCAATCTTTGGCATCACGCGAGGCACGACCGCCGCGCATATTGCTCGTGCTGCAATCGACTCGATGGCGTTTCAATCAGTCGACGTGTTGCGGGCGATGGAAAAAGATGCCGGGCTACGGCTTTCGCAACTCAAGGTCGACGGCGGCGCCTGCGTGAATGATGAGCTGATGCAGGTGCAGGCCGATCTGTTGGACGTCACCGTTCGCAGGCCGGTGGTCGCCGAGACGACGGCACTCGGTGCGGCCTATTTGGCCGGGCTGGCGGTCGGCTATTGGACCGACATCGGCGATGTTGAACGCAACTGGGCGCTCGATCGAGAATTCACGCCGGCCATGTCGGACGAGACGCGCGGACAAATGTGCCAACGCTGGCAACAAGCGGTCG
>JAYTAU010000649.1:0-2866 GCA_043737375.1 Planctomycetia bacterium | reverse complement strand
AACAGCGGCTCTGCATGCGGCAATGTTTGCTTTGAATATCAGTCCTGGTGATGAAGTGATTGTGCCGGCGATGACATTTGCGGCCACGGCCAATTGCGTATGTTACCAACGAGCTACACCCGTCATTGCCGACGTGGATTCGCATTCGCTACTGCTGACCGCAGATACCGTGGAACCACACATTAACGACCGCACGCGAGCAATTATTGCGGTCGATTACGCTGGCCAGCCTTGCGATTACGATTCATTGAGGCAACTGGCAAATCGTTACAAAATATCGTTGATTGCGGATGCGTGCCATGCAATCGGAGCTACTTACAACGGCCGACCCGTCGGTTCGCTGGCCGACATCAGCACGTTCAGCTTTCATCCGGTAAAGCATATCACGACGGGCGAGGGAGGGGGCTTAACCACAGATAATCCCGAACTCGCAAGTCGCGCTCGACTTTTCCGAAACCACGGTATTACAACCGATCATCGTCAGCGTGAGGAAGCCGGATCGTGGTTCTACGAAATGGTCGAGCTTGGGTACAACTATCGCCTGCCTGATTTGGCCTGTGCCTTGGGGAGAAGCCAGCTGGCAAAGCTTCCTCAGTGGATTGCCAGACGCCGCGACATCGCACGAAAGTATGATCTTGCATTTGCAGATTTGCCTGGTGTCAGCCCGCTGAAAAAACTTCCCGACCGTGAACATGCATATCATCTTTATGTGATCCGATTGCAAACAAATGGTTTGATCGGAAAGCGGCGTGAAATTTACAGTGCTCTGCGAGCCGAGGGAATCGCCGCGAACGTTCATTACATTCCAGTCCACCTTCATCCGTATTATCGACAGCAGCATGGCACCCGCATCGGCCAATGCCCCGCAGCCGAGGCTGCCTACGAGGAAATTCTGTCATTGCCGATTTTTCCCCGAATGACTGATCAAGACGTGGACGACGTGATTGCAGCGGTTCAGAAAGTAACCACCGCGCTCCTGAGAGACTAACGCCGGTAATGACAAAAATCTGTGGGATCGTACAGGCGCGGATGACCAGTAGCCGCCTGCCCGGCAAGGTGATGCTTGATTTGGCTGGCCGGCCGATGCTGCAGCGAGTTATCGAGCGGTTGATGCGATCGCAACGACTCGATGCGATCATCGTTGCGACTACCACCGACGATGCCGACGATCCGATCGTCGAGTTGTGCGGCCAACAAAGCTGGCCGTATAGTCGCGGCAGCCGGGATGACGTTTTAGACAGATTTGAGCAAACGGCTGCCGCGGTCGCAGCCGATGTGATTGTGCGGGTTACCTCCGACTGCCCGTTGATCGATCCCGAAGTCATCGACCAAGTGATTGAAGCGTTCCTGGCAATGCACCCCGGTTTGGACTATTGCAGCAATACGGTTCCAGTAAGGACGTTTCCTCGCGGACTCGACACCGAGGTCTTCCGTCGCGACGCTCTGACTCGGGCCTGGCGAGAAGATCGCGACCCGGCAACACGCGAACACGTAACCCCGTACATCTACCGCCGACCAGATCTGTTTACGACGCTGCTTGTCAGGGCCGGCGCCGATTTCTCAACACACCGCTGGACGGTGGATACATTAGAAGATTACGAACTGGCACGGACAATTTATGATCACTACGAGAATGATTTATTCGATTGGCAGGATGTCTTGACCCTACTTAAGTCGCGCCCGGAGTTGGTGTCCATCAATTCGGACATTGTTCAAAGGGCATTTTAATTGAACGACATTCCGCGACTGTTTATTCGCGCCGATGCCGCACCGTCTATCGGCCTTGGGCATGTCATGCGCTGCTTGGCTTTGGCGCAAGCCTGGCAAGAATTGGGCGGAGCGGCAACGTTCGTTTACGCCGAATTGCCTGATCAATTGGCTGCGCGACTCGTGTGCGAAGGCTTCCAGCTTTGCCGCATCAACGAACCGATCGGCAGCATTGAGGACGCGGTTGAATTGATACGAATCGCCGGCGAGTCCGCCGACTGTCGGATCGTTGTCGATGGTTATGGCTTCACGTCCCGGTACCAACAGCTTATCAAGAATTCGGGACTGTGGCTGCTATTTGTCGACGACAATGGGCATTGCGACTACTATTGCGCGGATATCGTACTGAATCAGAATCTGCACGCTCACGAAAAGCTGTACGCGCATCGTGCTGAGTACACGCGGCTGTTGTTAGGAACAAATTACGTGCTGCTGCGTCGTGAATTCAGAGAAAGGCCTCGCACAGCGCGCCAGATCCCTGCCATCGCTCGGCGGATTTTGGTGACGTTTGGAGGCAGCGATTCGCACAATGTCACGGCTCAGTTAATTCGCGCACTCGATGAACTCGCAATCGACAAACTCGAGGTCGTGGCAATCGCAGGCGCAGCCAACCAGCATGTCAAAGAACTGCAGGAGATTGCGGCCGCTTCGACGCACGACGTCCGAGTTCTAGTCGATCCGCCAAATGTGGCCGAGTTGATGGATTGGGCAGAGCTGGCGATCTCCGCTGCCGGCAGCACGTGTTGGGAGTTGTGCTATTACGGAGTGCCGTGCGTTCTGGTCGTGACTGCAAGCAACCAACTTCAAATCGCGGAACACCTCAGCGATTGGGCGATGACGGTCGCCAACGTCCATCAGTTAGACTTTGACATTCGTCGTTTAACCGCAGCCGTGTACCGCGCTGCGCTCGACCAGTCGCGACGACGAAAAGCGAGTGAGATGGCTATTGCCCGATTCGATGGTGAAGGGGCAAGCAGGATAGTTAGCAAAGTCATGCTAATTGAATCGCGAGCTTAGACGATGCGAATTTTTTACCTTGCGAACAATTGGGTCGGATGGCAAGTAGCGAAATTCTTAAAGACTCAAGGGGCCGAGGTCG
>JAYTAU010000648.1:0-2867 GCA_043737375.1 Planctomycetia bacterium | reverse complement strand
CAATGCGGAGGATGGCGACGGTTCGGAGGTCGGACTTGGATTGTCCGAGGCAAGGTGAGTCATACGTTCAACATAACACGCCAGTGGGCTAGTTCGGAATGACGAAATGCGAAAGACCAATCACTAGCGGTCGAAAAATTGGAAAGCGATCAGGCAAAATCGTAAGCGAAAGGCCGCTTCGCTCGATGCCCGTCCCTCACTCTGACTCCTACCCCCTGACTCCTGATTTTCTATCGGACCGCTTCGTTCAGCATCTTGGCGTTGGGAATGCTGCGCCGGTTGATCAGCCCGTCTTCGTCCGTTTCGATAATCGTAGCGACCGGCCCCACTTCGCGAACCGTCCCTTCCATCGGACCGATCGACACGCGGTCGCCGGCTTGTAGCCGCTGACGCACGTAGTAGCCCGCCAGAATTCCACCGATCACCTCGCGCCCGCCAAGTCCGAATGCCAAGGCAAACCCGGCAGCCATCGCCCCAAACGCAATCAGAATCATGTTTTCGAGCAGTTCCAAGTTCATGCCCAGGTGCGTCAGCACCGCATGAAAGGTGACCAGTACCAGCACGTAATAAAAGCCGTTGGCCAAATGCTCGGCGTACGTCAGGCCCATGCGATCGGCGCTGGTGGCAACCACGCCGCGCAAGAAACTGGCGACCAGCAGACCGATGACCACCATCAGCGTGGCGACCAATAGTTTGGGGATATACATGACCACCTTGGACATGGCATCCGACACATCCGAGAGATTCAGAATGGTGAACGCCGCCATGAAAAACACGCACATCAGCAGCCAAAAGATGATGGTGCCGACAATCCCCGGCACGCTGCGTTTGATGCCCATGTGCTGCATCGAATCGGCCAACCCGCTGCGTTCGGCGGCGATTTGCAGCCCGATCTTTTCACACAACAACGTCACGGCTCGGGCTACTAGCCTCGCCAACAAATAGCCGACGACCAAGACCACGATCATGGCCACGATTTTCGGGGCGAATAGCACGACCTGTTGAAAGGCCTGATCAAAACTTTCGCGCAGCGCCGTGGTCGAAGTGGTGACAGCGTCGGCGGCATTTGCCGCGACGGGCTTCAGTTCGTCAGCCATATTGATGCTCCTGGAAAATGAGTGATATTCTCTCGTTCCCACGCTCCGCGTGGTAACGGGCTGTCGGCCGCTCTGCGGCCATTCAACTTCAGGTTTCGACGGACTTATTGCCTTTTACAAGCATTCTCGGGACGCGGAGCATCCGGAGTCGCGTTCCCACGCGGAGCGTAGGAACGAGGGACATGTTTGCAGCTCTAAGAATCTTATCCTCGTTAATCATTTTATTCGCGTTCATTCGTAGCCTTTCGCGGACGATTCCTTTGTCGGAGCTACAGATCTTGTTTGGGGTCGCGTTCGAATTTTCCCGTGACCGTGAACATCAACCCGCCGGCAACCGCACGGCCGAAATGCACGGCCGTATACCCAATCGCTTTCAGTCCCAAATCAAGCAATTGCCCGACCAATAGTCGGCGATTGATCCTGTCGTGCAGTGCGCGATCGAACGAGACCGGCACCGGCGGAACCGGCGATTGCGCCAATTGTTCGAAAAGATCGCGCGGCATGGGTGAGTTACTCTGGATATAAGGCTTGAACTTTTTCGCGGGCCCGGCTGATTCGCATCTTGCAAGCACTGACCGATAAATCGAAGATGGCCGCCAACTCCTCGTGGCTGTAACCTTCGGCATATTTGAGGATCAACAACGCGCGGTCCTCTTCGTCCAAACACTCGAGCATTTTCGTCAGGTCCATCGACAGGCCCGCTTCGGCAGCCGGCTTGTCGGCGGCCGACGGCATAATCGTTTCGTCGGCGACGACAACTTCGTGCTTCTGCCGTCGCCCTCGTCCGCGACGGATCGACAGACAAGTTCGCACCGCGATTCCGTGCACCCAGGTCGAATATTTCGACCGCCCTTCGAATTTTGCGCGATTGAGGAACAGCCGCACAAACACTTCTTGGGCCGCGTCGCCGGCATCGGCTTCATTACTCAGCAGGCGATAGCAAACTTGCCAGACCCGTTGGCGAAACCGATCCAAGATCGCGGCGAACGCCGGACCGTCCGAACCCTCGCGGGCGGCGATCGCGGCAAGCTGCTCATCACTGTGCTCGGTTAGGTTCACGGAGGGTATCGACGGCTCGATGTTCTCGGGCCGGCGGTGCGCATCGCCATTCCGATGGGTAGGTAGCCGGCAGTCGCCCGCGCGTCACAAACGCTACAGTTGCCGGTCGTCACATGGTTGGGCATGAAGGAACGCGCGCGAACATCCGACCGACTTCCCGGAAAAACCGGCATATGTCACCGGAAATCCACCTGAGGGTCAATAGCGAAGCTTGGGATTGACAGATTCCGCCAATTGCGCGATTCGCCCAATTTCCCTCGGGCCAACAAGCGGGCTATGGTTGGAGAAGAGCATCCAATCAAAGAACGCGGTTCATATGAAGCGAATCGTTGCGAATCGTGAGTACGTTCATCGCCGTAAGATATCGACGGCACTCCGCAGGTAGCTGGCAAGGCAACTAGCAAAACAGCCCGTGACGAATTGTCACGGGCTGTTTGTTTCTAACTATTGCTATCCGCCCCCGACTACTCCGGGGGAATTGATGCAAAATGGCCGCTATGCACTCACTGGTGCGTCGAGCTTGCATTGAACGCGGTTCCGCCGAGAGTTGTTTAACGGAACCAGATCGGTCGGCCGATCAGCGTGGGCAACAGCCCCTGCTCACCGAAGTTATTGTTAATCCCATGGGCACCGTTGGCCAATTGGATGAAGAATTGGTCGTGCGACGTTTCAGTCGCTTGCGGCGAAGCCGAGCCGCCTTGGCTGCCGATG
>JAYTAU010000647.1:0-7109 GCA_043737375.1 Planctomycetia bacterium | reverse complement strand
TCTTCGCGGGTTTTGCCAAGCTGCTGTTCGGCCTCGGCAGCGGCAGCACGCAGTTGGTCGATTTTCTCCATCGACTCGAGGACTTCGTCGGACAACACACTGTTGGCCATTTCGGACGCGGCAATTTGTTCCTTCAGAGCCTGATACTCGCGGTTGGTGGCACACGCGTTCAACTTGCCGCGCAAATCGACGATTTTGCTTTCACCGGTTTTGAGCTGCAGCGCCTTTTGGTCCGAAGCCACGCGGGCCGCTTTGACGTCGGCCTGGGCCTTGGCCAGCCGATCTTCCGACTCTTTCACGTTGGCCTGACGGGCACGGACTTGCTTCGGACCGCGCTCCATCCGGTCGCGCAAGTCACCGACTTGGTTGTGCAGGCGATGCAACTCCAGCAAAGCCGACGCCGAGAACGCCATGATAGACCACTCCGATTAGATCGAATTGAGAACTTCTTTAGTTTAACCGAGCGCGGGCTGAATGGGGAGTGGGGGCGGAGCGGAGCGGGGCGGAGCGGAGAGTGGAGAGTGGAGAGTGGGGAGTGAACAGCGCGAACGCACAGACCAGCGTTAGTCGATCGAGCCGCGCTTGCGGCTTAGCTTACCCAAAGTTGGAAAGCGTGAAAGCGAGAAATCGGAAAGCGTGAGATGAGAATTGCCAAACGACCGCCTGTCGCTTCCGCCTGAACACTGAAAAACTTCCAACGGACCACGGACAAAACGACTAAAGCCCAGGAACCGCAGTCCCTGAGCTTCGCGTTTTACAGTTCCGGAACGCCACAGAGGGCGTTCCCTACAGAATCAACTCGCCACTGCCGCCAACGCCGGCAGAAAACCTTCGAGCTGCTTACACCGCACGGGGTGCTGAAGTTTCTTCACTGCCTTGGCTTCGATCTGGCGGACACGTTCGCGAGTGACCTTAAAAATGCGGCCGACTTCTTCCAACGTGTAGGTATAACCATCGGTCAATCCGTAACGCAGCCGAATGATTTCGCGCTCGCGATAGGTCAGCGTTTTCAGCAGCCCTTCGATCCGATCGCGCAAGATGCAATTGTTGGCCGAGGCCAACGGCGTCTCCGTGCTGTTGTCTTCGATAAATTCGCCGAAGCTGCTGTCCTCGCTCTCGCCGACCGGACGATCCAAGCTGACCGGATGCCGCCCGATGTTCAGCACGCGGCGGGTCTCTTCGACCGGAATCTCGGCGACGACCGAAATTTCTTCGGCGGTCGCTTCGCGGCCGAACTGTTGTTGCAATTGCTTGGCGACGTTTCGCAATCGCGACAACACGTCGATCATGTGGACCGGAATGCGAATCGTGCGGGCTTGGTCGGCAATGGCGCGGGTAATCGCTTGGCGAATCCACCACGTGGCATACGTACTGAACTTATAGCCGCGACGATATTCGTACTTATCGACGGCGCGCATCAGCCCCGTGTTGCCTTCTTGAATCAGATCCAAAAAGCTCAGCCCACGATTGCGATACTTCTTGGCGATCGAAACCACGAGCCGCAAATTGCCGCTAGACAGTTGACGCTTGACCTGCTCGTAATCGTCGAACTGACGCTTGAGTACATTGCGCCGATTTCGCAAACTCTGAGGGCTTTCGAGCGTTAGCAACATCAGGTCGCGCAGTTCGCGGCGGGCGTGCGTCAGATCCATTTTGACTTGCGGACGCGTGACCAATTCGACCGCGAGCTCCTTGATGCGCCCGCGTAAAAAATCCATGCGACGCGAAATCTCGTCGAGCTGTTTGACCATCGGCTGCACGCGGCGCGTACGCAAACTCAACTCTTCGACCAACGTCAGGCACTTGCCGCGACGACGAATGATTCGCTTGCGCGCTTCGACCCATTCGGTGCGCGGCGTTTTTTTGCTAATCAGCCGTTTGTAATCGACGCGGTTTTGTCGCAATAGTTCCTTCAGCGTCCGCAAATTATGCGGCATGCGGGCCATGATCTGATCTTTGGTCAAGCGTTCGGTCAGCGAGACCTTGATCGTGCGATCGAACGGCAGCACACCCTGATGTACTTTGTCCAACGTGTCGATCGTGGCTTGCATCGTATAGTTGCAGCCGAGCACCGAACGGCGGAATCGCTTGCGGGTGACCTCGATCTTTTTGGCCAGCGAAATTTCTTGCTCGCGTGTTAGTAGCGGAATTTCCGCCATCTGTGACAAGTACATCCGGATCGGGTCGTCGCTGAGCTTGGGCTGCGAGTCGCTGGTCGGCAGGGGCTCGGCGTCGTCGCCCGCGCCGTTTTTATTGGTTACGGTCACGTCGGACAGAATGCCGTTTTCGTCGGGCGCTTCGGTCACCAACTCGATGCCCAGCTCTTCGAGCGCGTTGAGCAGATTGTCGAGCTTCTCGGGTGTCACAGCCTCGTCGGGCAGATACTCGTTGACTTCGTCGTAGGTCAGATAGCCTTGGCTCTTGCCCTTGGCAACCAACGTCTTCAGATCGTCTTCCATGTGGTCCATGCGGATTCCCTCCCTGGATCACCCGATAACCGGGCGATGGACATTGAATGGCGAACGAGCAAGTCAGGAATGCGGGTTAGTCATTCGCGGCTTGAACATTCGTCGTTCCACCAAGGCATCCTACCCTTCCGTGGGCGCGGAAATACCTTGGCGACTGCGTACCTGCTGCATCAACTCTTCTAACATACCGAGTTGTTCGTTGTGGCTTAGTTTCGATTCTTGCAGCGCGCGAGTCGCGGACTGCATACAGCGATCTTGCTCGCGCTGCCGGATCGTCACGATCAGGTCGCGCATCCGCGTGCCAGGATCGCGTGAGTTTCGTTCGTTCGCATTTTTGGCGTGCGCTTGTTCGTCGATTTCGACCAACAGGTTCTTCAACCGCGGATCGTCGAACTCGATCAGCAAGCGGCCAAAGTCGGGCGTGATGCCGCGTTGCGACAACTCGCAGCACTTGCCGAAAATCTGCCGGACGTGCGATGATGAAACGCGATCGAGCGAAATCTCTTCGGCAGCCGCTGCGGCACTTTCGGGTTCGAGCAGCAGCACTTCCAAAAGTTCGCGCTCCCAGGCCAATAGCACGATCGGCTCGTACGCAGGGGCGTCGGCCTGATCGTTCGCATCGCGACGAAACGTCGACTTGGTTTGGCCGCGCCGAATTTCACCAACACGCTTACGCAACAGTTGTTCTTCGACTTCGAACATGCGCGCCAGTCGAGCCAACATGGTCGATTCGCGAATCAAATTGTCGGCCGACGTGTCCGAGCGCAATCGCGGCGCCTTGGCGATTTTTTGCAGCAATGCGTCGAGGGCCTGCGTCGCTCGATGCGGCTCGGCACGCACGTTCAGCCCACGGGTCAACACCCGAAACGCATGTTCCAAAGCATCGACTGCGCCGTCCAAAATTATGCGAAACTCGGCCGCGCCATGCTCTAGTAGATAGTCGCAGGGGTCCAAATTATCCGGCAGCGTGGCGATGCGCAGATCGACCGCCTCTGCAATAAACAAGTCGAGAATTTCGTTGGTGCGTTTTTGCCCGGCTTCGTCGCCATCGAGCAGCAATGTGATCGAGTCGGCATAGTGCCGCAGTGTTTGAATATGCCGCTCGCCCAAGGCCGTGCCCAATACGGCTACGCAGGTGTCGATGCCGAATTGCCGGGCGATGATGACGTCGGTATAGCCTTCCATGACGATGACCGACTTCTTTTTGCCGATCGCATCGCGTGCCGAGTCGAGTCCGTACAGCGTTTTGTTTTTGGAGAATAGCGGCGTCTCGGGCGAGTTGATGTATTTGGCCGGATTGTTTTCGGCGAACTCGGGCAGAATGCGGCCGCCCAACGCGATCGGGCGATTCTGCGGATCGCGAATGCTAAACAACACGCGACCGCGAAACCGGTCGTAGTAGCCGCCGCTTTCTTTGGCGATCAATAAGCCAATTCGGTCGAGTACGCGTTCCGAAAAACGATCTTCACTACGCTTTGCGGCGCGAGCGCGGCCGATGATCCAATCCCACGCTTGCGGCGCGTAGCCCAAGCGATATTTGACGATGCTCTCTTCGGTCACGCCGCGTTGGTCGAGATAGCGGCGGGCCGGTTCAGCGTCGGGCGCATCGACCAGAAAGCGATGAAACTGTTCTTCGGCCCAGGCCATGGCTTTGAACAGCGTGCGTTTGTCGTCAGCGTTGCTCGCAGGAGCGGCTTCGACCGATCCGTTCACGACATTCGCGGGATATTCATTAGACGTGCTTGCCTGCGGTCGTTGCGGTTTGAGCGTGATGCCTGCCCGATCGGCCAGCATCTCCAGCGCTTCGGCAAAATCGACGTTCTCGATCTTCATCAAGAAGCTGAAGATGTCGCCACCGATGTCGCAGACCCAGCACTTGAACGATTGGCGTTGCGGATTGATTTGCAGACTGGGTCGGCTGTCGTCGTGCCAAGGGCAAAGGGCCTTGAAGATGCGTCCTTCGCGCCGAAGTTGCAGATATTGCCCGACGAGATCGACGATGTCGACCGCCTGGCGAACCTGCTCTTTGGCATCGAAAGACGCTAACGTCACCGGCAACTCCCTTGCGATGGTGAATCTGATTCTACTTGTTCCCACCGTCCCCCGTGGGAACAGATGTTCGGACGCTCCGCGTCCATTCACTCGTTCCCACGCTCCGCGTGGGAACGTCTGCTTCGGACGCTCCGCGTCCTTCGAATCTCGTCTTACCTCAACCAACAATAGGATAGTTGCTAGGGCCTAATTTTAGTTCAATGCCGCGGAGCGGCGGTTAGTTCGTTCCCACGCGGAGCGTGGGAACGATAACTTTACACGGTGCAGGGCAGTTTCATTTTTGTAAATATTGCCCTTGCTCTGTTTCGTAGGTCGGCGATTATAGCGCTCGCTTCCGAGCGGGTCAAGCTGAGTGTTGTGGCGGCGATTTGTGTCGCTAAACGCATTCGCAGCAAAGACATAAGTGACCGACCTATGCACGCATTCAAAAAATTCCATAGTCGGGCTTTGCTAATTCCTCGCCGCCACTCCCAGGGAAATGGATTGCTTAGCTTCAACCTCCAGTCTCCGGGCGCTGACGCTTCCGGCTCTCCAGTCTCCAGTCTCCAGTCTCCAGCTTCTATCCCCGACTCACCGCGTCGCGTGTTCTTTCGGTCGCCGGCCGACGATCACCTCGACCGTCTTGGTCTCGCCGTCGCGCACGATGGTGACTTTGACTTTGTTGCCCACATCGGTACGCGCCACATAATGCGGCAGCGCTTGGGCGTCTTCGAGTTTCTGGCCCCGCCATTCCAGAATCACGTCGCCGGGCACAATGCCTGCTTGCGCGGCCGGCGAGTCGGGCACCACCTCGCGCACCAGTGCTCCTTCGGTCGACTTCAATTTCAGTTTGATCGCCAGCTCATCGGTAATTGTCGCGGGCAGCACACCGAGAAAGCCGTTGATGACTTCGCCGTTTTTGCGGATCTGCTCGTAAATGCGCCGCGCGACATTGCTCGGAATTGCGAAACTAATGCCTTGATAAGTCGGCCCGACAATCGCGGTATTGATGCCGACGATCTCGCCGATGACATTGACCAGCGGGCCGCCGCTGTTGCCGGGGTTGACCGCCGCATCGGTCTGCAAATACTCCTGATAACGCGATTCGGCATTCACGCCGCGACGATCCTTGGCACTGACAATTCCAAACGTCAATGAAAAGTCCAATCCAAACGGATTCCCCAGGGCCCACACCATTTCGCCGACTTCCAAGGCGTTGCTATCACCCCAGGGTGCTGGAATGAGCAGATCGTTGGGCTCGATTTTCAAAACCGCCAGGTCGTTTTTCGGATCGCTGCCGATCACGTCAGCCACATAGGTCTTACCGGTGGTCAGCCGCACGCGAACCACGTCGGCATTGGCGATGACGTGGTAGTTGGTGACGATGTAGCCGCTTTCATCGACGATCACGCCCGAGGCTTGCCCCTGCTGCTGTTGGCGCATTCGCGGACCGTACAGCGCGGCCAGTTCGTCGCGACCGCGATAATCGACCTCGCGTTCGGTTTCGATATGCACTGCGCTATGGCTAACCTTGCGGGCCAAGAACGTAAAAATTTTCCCGAGCGAGGCGGGCTGCAGACCGGGCATCTGTTCGTTGATGGCGGCAATTTCACCCCGCACGCGGCGATATTGAATGTTCTCAAGGTACGACGGCAAAACTGCCGCCGCGACCAAGGTCGCCAAGATGACCAGCAGCAGCGGCATCATCGACCGCGTTTGCCTTGGCGGCAAAGTATCCGAGACCGCCGGGTAAGGGCGATCGCTGAACGATGGGTTGTGCGATTGATTGACATCCATGAATCGATACCGGAGTAATTACGTATTACGAAGGACAAATTACGAAGGACAGCGCGAGCGTTGCTGAACCGATGTGTGCCGTGGAACTGCTTAGCGGCGCGGCCACCGGTCGGCCCTGAACTTTGGCCGCGATACACAGGCGGTATTGGAGCGACCGTTCGCATTATACCGTTCATGTAATATCGATTGTGCGCGAAAATCTGATTCGATGGTCCATGCGTTAACAAATCGCTCATCAATCGCTGGGCTGTTCTGACCTATTTTTGAGAACGGGGCGATCGGATTAGCAATCCTCCGCGCCCCTAAACCCTGATTCTTAACTCCTATCTCCCGACCCCTAATCTCTGCCCCCTTTCCAATATGGCCGCGTCAGTCGAAGAAATTCCGACCGAGATTCTGCCGCTCGAAATTCCGCGCAGTGCTGCTCCGGCAGCCTCGCCCGACGGCGCGTGTTGCGCGCACTGTCAGGCACCGTCGGTCAAAGGGCAGAACTGGTGCCGACGTTGCGGCTTCTACCCAACGCTAGGAACGTTCGTCGAAGTCTCCGCCTGGGAAAAAGAGCCTGACCCGGAAGTCCATGTCGAAACCGCGCCGACCAAGCTCGCACCGGCCGATTACTTGCAAATGGTGCCGCGCTGGGGCTGGCAACTGTTGGCCGGAACGGCCGCAATTTTGGTTGTCAGCCTGTTGGCGCGCTTGTTCGTTCCCGCCGGTTCGCCGCGCGCACTCTGGACCTGGGTGCAGTTCGGTATCGGGCTGGTGAGTGTGTTCGTCGGCCATGTGGCCTGCTATATGTTCGCAATCATGGTCAAC
>JAYTAU010000646.1:0-7117 GCA_043737375.1 Planctomycetia bacterium | reverse complement strand
ACCTCTTTTACAGTCCTATGAATCGCCCCTTCAGGGCTGTCTTAATTTATTAAAGCGACCCAGGGCGTTGCCCTGGGCTGATGCTAAATCGCCCCTTTGGGGCTGCAATTACTTTAGCGGTGCAATTACTTTGCAGCTGCAATCACGAATGTGGCTCCAAAAAAACTCCACACAATTTAGACCTCGACGCATGCCTACTTTAATCCGATTCGAATCTCTCAATCCGCGCGCGGTTATCAATGGCATCGCCATCGGGTCGGCCGGTAGTCTGCTCGCGCACTTCGTGCTCTCGATGGTCGCCGCCCTGGGGCTGATGGTCCGCGGAGTTCCCATCGAACAGATTCTGCCCATGCTGTTGGCCGACGTGCGCTTGCCCGGCTACTGCGCCATTGCGGGAGTGTTCATCGTCATGTCGGCGGGGTATATTACGGCGCGGTCGGTGGTCGTCGGTCCTGTGCGTCATGCGATTCTGGCCGGAGTCGGCACGGCGCTAATCGGCTGTTTTACCGTCCTGATGTGGGGCAGCCGGCTGGAAGCAAACTGGCTGGCGGTGCAGTCGATGTTGCAAGTGCTGGGCGCCGGCTTGGGCGGCTGGCTGGCATTACCGCAGTTTAGCTCGGAGGATAGTCAACCAATCGACAGGACTGCGAATTAACTGCGCGCGTTGAGCCGCTGCTCGCTTATCGCAGTTTGATTTTTCGATCGGGAGAACGTTTGTCGACCAGCGAGCAGTTGCACATCAATCTTCTTACACTCCGCATTCCATAATTCAAACCCCGTACTCGCTTATGACAGCGCTCAATCGTCGTCAACTTTTGGCCGGCACGGCCGCCGGACTTACAACCCTGAGTACCGTCGCTAAAGCCGGCGAAGCAACTTCGAAGCAATCCCCGGTGACGGAAACAACGACCTCGCGCCCGGCAAACGAACCGTTTGGCTACTGTTTGAATTTCAGTACCATCCGCGGGCAAAAACTACCGATCACCGAAGATATCGACATCGCCGCCAAAGCCGGCTATCACGCCATCGAGCCTTGGTTCAATAAAATCGACGAGTATGTCAAAGCAGGCGGCTCGCTCAAAGATCTTGATAAGCGAATCCGCGATCATGGGCTGACCGTCGAAAGCGGGATCGGTTTTGCCGAATGGATTGTCGATGACGACGCGCGGCGTGCCCGCGGGCTCGAACAAGCCAAGCGCGACATGGACACCTTGGTGCAGATCGGCGGCAAGCGGATCGCCGCGCCGCCGTCCGGGGCGACCGATCGCAGCGACATCGACCTGTTCAAAGCGGCCGCGCGATTTCGCGTCCTGGCCGAGTTGGGTGAGCGCATGGGCATCACGCCGATGGTCGAGGTCTGGGGTTTTTCGAAATGCCTCAGCCGGATGAGCGAAACGATGTTCGTCGCCATCGAAAGCGGACACGCGCGAGCCTGCGTGCTGCCCGACGTGTATCACATTTATAAAGGGGGTTCGGATTTCGCTTCGTTGGGCCTGCTCAGCGGCGGTGCCGTGCAGATGTTTCACGTGAACGATTATCCAAAAGACTTGCCACGCGAGAAAATCAAAGACGCCGACCGGGTGTACCCCGGCGACGGTGTAGCTCCGCTGACGACGATCTTTCGCGATATTCATCGGGCCGGCTTCCGCGGCTACATTTCGCTCGAACTGTTCAATCCCGAATACTGGAAGCAGGATCCCTTGAGCGTGGCGAAGTTGGGTTTGCAAAAAACTCGCGAGACGGTGCAACGAGCGTTTTCGTAGTAGTTAAATTCATGGCGATAACGAGAAGTCACAAAGCGAATGTCGCGCAAGGGCGCGAAGACTGATAGGGCCTCTCTTGAGTCTGTCACTTTGTCCTATTTGCGTCTATTCGTATTTATTCGCGGCCAAACTACTTTTCTTTTGCTTCTTGCCTCCGCGTCCCCGTGGTACATCATGACATTGCAACCAGTTTTAATCGCGGGACATTGGCAAGCGTCACAGTCGGTCGATACTTTTCAAGCCGAAAACCCGGCTGAAGCCAAACCCTTGCCCGAACATTATCCGATCAGCGCTTGGGCCGATATCGACGCGGCGCTCAACGCGGCCGTGCAAGCATCCGTCGAACTGCGCAGACTGCCGCGCGCGGCAGTCGCCGAATTCTTGGAAGCCTATGCAACGGCGATCGAGGCGAACGCCGATCGCCTCTGCGAGATCGCCAATAGCGAAACGGCGCTGCCGGTCAAACCGCGCTTGCGCGATGTCGAATTGCCGCGTACGTTCAATCAACTTCGCTTGGCGGCCGCAGCCGCGCGTGATGGATCGTGGGCCAACGCCACGCTCGACACCAAGCTGAATCTTCGTGCGTGTTTGGCGGCGATCGGCCCGGTCTGGGTCTTTGGTCCCAACAATTTTCCGTTTGCTTTCAATAGTATTGCCGGCGGCGACTTTGCCGCCGCCATTGCCGCGGGCAACCCGGTGATTGCGAAAGCCAACACCTCGCATCCCGGCACGACTCGCGCGTTGGCCGAGTTGGCTCAAGCAGCCGCCGAGCAGTCCGACTTGCCGCGAGGTACCGTGCAGATGATTTACCGCACGACCCACGAGGATGGCGAACGGCTGGTTGCCGATCGGCGCACCGCGGCGATTGGCTACACCGGCAGCCGCGGCGCAGGCTTGAAGCTCAAGGCCGCGGCCGATCGCGCAGGCAAGCCGATTTACCTGGAACTATCGAGCATCAACCCCGTCGTGTTGTTGCCCGGCGCACTGGCCGAACGGGGCGAGGCAATCGCCGACGAATTTGCGACGAGCTGTCTGATGGGCACCGGGCAAATGTGTACCAATCCCGGATTGCTGCTGATGACCAATGGCCCGGCGAGCGAAACGTTTGTTGAAGCGATCACGCAACGTTTTCGAAAAGCGCCCGTCGGAACGTTGCTCTCTAGCCGTGTCGCCGAATCCCTGTCGGCGGCAGTCGAGATTTTGAAACACGCCGGTGCAACTGTACTCGTCGGAGGAACTGCCGGCGGCGGTCGCGGGCATTCGTATGCCAACACGTTGTTACGCGTCAGTGGGAAGCAATTTCTTGCCAATCCGCACGAACTGCAAACCGAGGCCTTCGGTGCCGTCTCGTTGTGCGTCGTCGCCGACGATGTTGCGCAAGCCGCACAAGTGCTCAATCAGCTCGAAGGAAACTTGACCGGCAGTATTTATTCATCGAACGACGGCAGCGACGATCGCTTGCATGATGAGTTGGCTCCCGCAGTGCGTTCGCGCGTGGGCCGCTTGCTCAACGACAAAATGCCGACCGGCGTGGCAGTCAGCCCAGCAATGAATCACGGCGGGCCGTATCCGGCGACCGGACATGCGGGCTTTACCGCGGTCGGCATACCCGCGGCGATTGTCCGATTCGCTGCGCTCGAGTGTTTCGACAACGTGCGACTGCAACGTTTGCCGGCACTATTGCAAAACAAGAACCCGACGGGCCGGACTTGGCGACTGATCGACGGGGCCTGGTCGCAAGCCGATGTGTAGAACTTTCCACACAACTATCGGCGGACATAAATTCCGCTGGCGATGACGGAGACGGTGCCCGCCGCGTCGCGCTTGGCCTGCCCCTCGACCACGACGATCTGCTTCTCTTTCACGCCCAACAGTTCGCGCGTGTCGACCGATAGCGGTTTGCCTGCCGCATCGCAAAATTTAATCAGCGTGCTGGCGTCGGTGTACTCATGAGCCGAGCATGAGCAACCATCGGGACAGACATCGTTGCAGCCGGCGGTGATCGAATGATCGAGTAGCAAAAATGCCGCCAGGCCCGGCACCCAGGGATCGACTCCGCCGCCGATGCGGCCGACGACGACGACCGGCTCTTGGTCCTGCGCAACTTTCAGGACTTTAATCACTCCCAGTGCCCCTTCGGGCTCTTGAGACAATAGAAAACGACTGCCCGACGGAGCGGAATTGGCGTTTTGTAGCGAAGCACCCGCGGTCGAAGTGCTGGGATTGCCGCTGCCGCAGCCGGATGTCGCAACGAGCATCAGCAGTGCTGAAAACGTGCAGTTCAAAGAACAAACGTTGAATCGCTTCATGCGCTATCGCTCCCGTTTCGAATCCGGACAGGGGACTAACGTGCCCCGCTCGCCACTCCTCGATCCTTGCTGCTCAATCCTCGTTGTATACCGCTAACTCCGCGGTTTCTTCGTGAATGTCCCCTGCGGGCTGACCAACTTCAATGGGACGTCCTTACCGCGTTCGACGGCTTCCCAAATCGCCTTGGGCGACGGCGTTTTGCGTGCCTCGGGTCGCACGGTCACTGTCTTGGCTTCGATGTTCGATTCGACTTCGGCAACGCCGGGAACATCGTACAACTGCGTGGCAATGCGTTTAGCGCAGCCGCCACAGCACATCTTCTCGACGTTGATGGTGATCGTACCGCGAGCGGCCGGCACAGTCGGAGCGGCATTCACTACCGACGAAGCATTCGCCGCGATACAGAACGTTCCAATAATCAAGCTCGCCGTGGCGATGATCGTTCGCATGAATGGGTCCCCTAGAATCAGCCGGGCACTCGATCGTATCAACGGACACGCGTGCGAAGCCTCTCCGAAGTTATCGGCAATTCCGGTCGTGCGGCTAAAATGCTTTTTGTGCATGGCAGCTAGTAGATGCCGTTTTGGGCGGAACCAGAGGGCCGTGTCGGGGTTAAACCCGGAAGCCGGCATTGGACATATCCCTGCCGTGTGTTTACGGCAGGCTAAATGTTCACGCCGGGCTAAGTGATCACGGCAACTAATGCGACAAAGTTCTTGCAGTCGGCGCAGCATTACTGCGATACTGACGGCGATCAGCAACATTTATTCGGAGATAGTTATGCGCAATTTCGTGCTTGCGGTAGTCATGCTGTCATGCCTGCGTTGCGGAAACGTGATGTCGGCCGAACTGCTAATCGATGCCGCCTGGCCGCAATGGCGCGGACCGTATGGTACCGGTGCCGTGGCCAACACCAATCCGCCCACCGAGTGGAGCGAAACCAAGAACGTCAAATGGAAGATCAAGATTCCCGGGCAAGGCAGTTCGACGCCAATCATCGTCGGCAACAAAATCTTCATTCAAACGGCAATTCCGACTGGAAAAGCGATCGAACCGGCAGAAACGGACGCTAACAGTCCAGTAAAAGGAACTGCCAAAGATCTCAACAACGAGAAGTCAGTCCCGCCAATCGCAGATAAGACTGCCACACCATCCGGCGAGAAACCAGCGAGTGAAAAATCGGATGAAAAGGGAGCAAACGAGGACAAAGGTGCCAAGGACGACAAGGATGGTAAATCCGGCGGTCGTCCGGGAGGTAAACGGCCCGGCGGCATGCGCTCGCAGAAGCCGACCCAGACTCATCAATTCGTGCTACTGTGCTTGGATCGCGATACCGGAAACACCCTCTGGCAGAAAACCGTGCGCGATGAACTGCCTCACGAAGGGCATCACAGCGATCACGGTTTCTCGTCCAGCTCGCCCGTGACCGACGGCAAATTGGTGATCGCGTATTTCGGCTCGCGCGGACTGCATTGCTACGATTTGGAAGGCAACCCCAAGTGGAGCAAAGATCTTGGCCGCATGCAGACCAAAAACTCTTTCGGCGAAGGAAGCTCGCCAGCGCTATTCGGCAACACCGTCGTGGTGAATTGGGATCATGAGGGGGAAGATTTCATTGTTGCATTCAACGCCGCGACGGGCGAGGAATTGTGGCGTCAGCCGCGCGATGAAGACACGACTTGGGCCACGCCGCTGATTGTCAATCATGACAACAAACCGCAAGTCATCACCGCGGCGACCAAGCGGATTCGCAGCTACGATCTGCAGTCCGGCAAACAAGTTTGGGAAGCCGCGGGTCTGACACCGAATGCCATTCCAACCCCTGTCGCCTCCGACGGCATGGTGTACCTGACCAGCGGTTTTCGCGGCAATGCACTAGTCGCCATTCGCTTGGGGCGCACGGGCGACCTGTCCGATACCGACGCGATTGTTTGGAGCCATAAAAAGAGTACGCCGTATGTGCCGTCGCCATTGCTGTACGACAATCGACTGTATTTTTTCGCCGCCAACACGGCCATTCTGTCCTGCTTCGACGCCAAAACCGGCACGCCGTTGATCGAAACCGAACGGGTCGAAGGCTTGCAAAATGTTTATGCCTCGCCGGTCGGCGGCGGCGGGCGAGTCTACCTGGTCGGCCGCAACGGTACTTCGGTCGTCATTAAACATGCCGACAAGCTCGAGATCCTCGCGACCAACAAACTCGACGAGCGACTCGATGCTTCGCCGGCGATTGTCGGTAAGTCGCTGTTCCTTCGCGGACAAGAATCGCTGTATTGTATTGAAGAGAAGAATCCGTAGAACGAAATTTCTGTTTCTGGCTACGGCGACCTTGGCTACGGTGACGTTGCACACTATTAGAAAATCTTTCAACCCAAGATAATCCAATGAACACTTTTCGATTTTCCAACAACGCGTTCGATCGTCGTCGGTTCATCTTGGCAGCGACAGCCACTTCGTTCGGACTATCCGCGGCGGGTGGCTTTGCCGAAGAACTTACCCGTACTCCGCGTCAGACCGAGGGGCCGTTTTATCCCGATAAATTGCCGCTCGATACCGACAACGATTTGTTGATCATTAACGACGGCATTACGCCGGGGATCGGCGAGATTACTTGGCTCAGCGGCAAGATTCTCGATTCACGCGGCAATCCGCTTCGCAATGCGACGGTCGAAATATGGCAGGTCGACGGACGCGGTGTCTATTTGCATTCGCGCGGCGGCGACGCCACCCAGCGCGATGCCAACTTTCAAGGCTTTGGACGATTCGTCACAGGCTCGACCGGCGAGTATCTGTTCCGCACGGTCAAGCCGGTACCGTACCCCGGCCGCACGCCGCACATCCATGTCGGTGTGAAGATCAAGGGGCAAGAAAATTTCACGACCCAATGTTATATCGAAGGCGAGAAGCAAAACGAACGAGACTTCGTTCTGCAATCGGTCAAAGAACCGGCCGTAAGAAAGTCGCTCGTCGTACCGTTTTCGCCGCTCAAAGATTCGAAGATCGGCGAGCTGGCTGCGAAGTTCGATATCGTACTGGGCTTCACT
>JAYTAU010000645.1:0-7118 GCA_043737375.1 Planctomycetia bacterium | reverse complement strand
CCTGACCTTCGGTTCCCGACATCAGCGCAAGCGAATTATCGACGCCAGGTTGATTTTCATCGATCGGAAAGAAATCTCCTTCGACCGTGGTCGAGTAGCTTGCCTGCTGCCATTCGAACTGCTCGAACAAACTCTTGATCGCGCGAAATGAAAATCGAAAATAGTCGTCCGGGTAAGGGTGATACCGCCAGACCCAAGGTACCGAAATATAAAGCTGTCCGCCGGGACGAATCAGCCGGGTGATGTTCTCGGCCATGAGCCACGGTTTATGAACGTGTTCGAGTACCGAGCAACAAATGCCCAGCGCAAAGTGATTCTCGGGCAAATCGCCGATCGTGGCGGTCAGATCGGCGACGACATCGACCCCTTTACCCGCAGCCAGATCAACGCCGACGTACTCGGAATTGGGATAAAACTGTCGGAAGGTCGACGTACTTCCGTAGTCCTTACTGCCGATTTCGAGAACCGGACCCAAGCTGGTTGGCACTCGCTTTCGCAGATACAAGACTTGATTGATGTCGCCCATCGAACGGGGTTCCTCATCGGTGACAGCCGAAAACCTGAATGGTCGATCTCACGCCTGCTATTTCGCGAACGAAACAAAAAGTGAACAGGAGATAACAGCGGGAACAGATTAAATTGCGGGTCGACCCATTCGTTCGATGAATCGTTGCGCCGATTTTGGGGATTGCAGTAAAAAACAATTTGTAAAGCCGCGACCATTGGTCGCGATCGACGTCATTGCGCGCTTCAGGCGCGACCACTGGTCGCGGCTTTGCAGGTGACTTTGGTTTCGACTCCGCTGGGCTCTGTTGGAGCTTCTGAAGTAGATTTAGATATCGATCAACCTGACTGATCTTTCTATTTCTGTTGTCTCTGTTCCCTCCTGTTCGAATAACAGCAGGGTCGGCGGTCGCAGTTATTGGATCCGTTTCAGATAGCCGTTGCGATTGAACGACAGCAGAAACTTTTCCATGCTCCGATCGATCATCCAATTCGGCGAGCGTTCGAGAAATTCCTCGACCGCTTCCATCGGCCCAGGACCAAAGTCGGGTCGCACCGGATGGCCGTTGACGATGGTGTCTTCGACAATCAGATAGCCGTTCGGTTTGATCAGCGGCGCATACGCTCGCAGTTCTTCATCGACATGCGGTTTGCGATGGTCCGAATCGAGAATCACCAGCACCTCGCGAGATTTTTCGGCGCGACGGCGCATGGAGTCGACAATCGCCGGCGCGGTGGAAGAACCTTGTACGTAGCTGATGCGCGGATGCTGAGGCCAATCGGGCTGGCTTTCGATGTCGATTGAGATGATCTGTCCTTGGCCCATCAGGTCGCACATGTTTGCCAGGTACAGCGCGCTGCCGCCAAACGCCGTGCCGGTCTCGATGATCAAATCGGGGCGGCGTTCGAATAGGATCTCTTGATATAGCCAGAGGTCCAACGGGCACTTCAAAGTTTTGACTCCCAGCCAACGCGTGTTGGCCCAAGTCATGTTCGAATAGCGGCTGCTGTAATACAACTCGTGAAAGTTGTTGATCAGCGCGTGCTGATCTTCATTCATGCCTGGTAGAAACGAGGTTTCGGTTGCTGTAGCCATCGCGATTTCCAAGAGAGGATAGGCAGATGCTGGTATTATTCAATTAATCGGTATCCTTGTTATCGCCGGACCAATCGCTAAACTTCACCCAAATTGACTTTCGGCGGCAAAACGCGGTGCAATGCCTGCTGTATGGAATGACCTACGTGACATTCCAGCGCTACTCAGATCGCGGACGGCGTCCGCTCCTACAGAAATTATCATCATGTCTAAAATCGTCATCATCGGAGCCGAAGGGCAGTTGGGGGCCGAACTTTGCCGCCAATTGGGACCAATGGCCTTACCGCTAACGCGACAACAGCTCGACATCACCGATGCTCGACAGACAGAGCTTGTGCTGGGGCAGATGCGATCCGACGCAATGACTGCCGACATTGGTGCGGTTATCAATACGGCCGCGTACACCAACGTCGATCTCGCCGAGCAGCTGCATGACGAATGCCGGCGCGTGAATGTCGATGGGGTGAGTAATTTGGCGAAGGCGTGCAATCAACACAATCTGTCGCTGGTGCAGATCAGTAGCGATTACGTTTTTGGTGCAGCTCGGGCTTCTCAACCTCGACCTTACCGCGAAGACGATCCCACCGCACCCCAGGGCGAGTACGCCAAAAGCAAATTGGCCGGCGAGCTGGCAGCCGCCCAGGCCTCGCGGCATTTGATCCTCCGCACCTGCGGGCTGTACGGACCGCGCAGCAAGCCGACGCAAGGCAACTTCGTCGATACGATGTTACGCCTGGGCCGCGAGCGGGACCATTTACGGGTGGTCGATGATCAAACTTGCTCGCCGAGCTACATCGTCGATGTGGCGCAAGCAACTTTATTTCTGGTTCAATCGCAGGCGCAGGGGGTGTTTCACGTGGTGAACCAAGGGGGAACGACGTGGTTCGAATTCGCTCGTGAAATATTTCGCCTGGCACATTTCGAAGTCGTCGTCGAACCGATCTCGACGGCACAATACAACGCGCCGGCTCCGCGACCTTCATACAGTGTGCTCGACACGGCAAAATACGATGGTTTGCGAGGCCCTGCCTTGCGGCCTTGGCAAATCGCGTTGGCCCAGTACGTGGCAAACGCGCTGCAACCGACAAGGTGACCGTAAACT
The DNA here is from genome assembly GCA_043737375.1 of Planctomycetia bacterium. GTDB lineage: Bacteria > Planctomycetota > Planctomycetia > Pirellulales > JALHPA01 > JAWXCH01. Next base: position 4,416 of record JAYTAU010000645.1, on the reverse strand, counting down.
TGGTAGTCGGCCTGTTCCGGCAACATTCGCCAAATTCGTCAGTTTACCGAAACTTTTTTCTCTCCCTGTCTCGTTGTTTAGACGATGTAGCGTATGTAAGGGATCGAAGTCTCGGCAACAGAATTATTGATGGGCAAACTCGCGGTTGCAAAACCGTGTTTTTTTCATCGATGTGCAAGCTCGATCGTATTCAAACAGCCGTGGCGGATGCCATGGAACGATGGTTCGCAAGGAGGCGCAAATATGCGAGTTAATACGACACGTTTCGGGCGATTGGAAATCGACGCCGACGATGTTCTGCTGTTTCCCAGCGGCATCATGGGCCTTGAAGACTGCAGCCGTTGGGCTTTGCTGGCCGATGCGCAAAATGATGCGCTCGGTTGGCTACAAAGTCTCTCGCGGGCGGACGTCGCAATGGCCGTGGTCAGTCCCCGCCGGTTCGTACCGGAATATCAGTTGCGAGTCAGCCGCAGCGAAATGTCGCCGCTGGAACTCGACGAGTTGCGTCACGCGCAAGTGCTGCTGATCGTGGGCAAAAACGACATTGGAATTACTCTGAATTTGAAAGCGCCGATCGTGGTCAATATCGAGCGGCGCATCGGCCGCCAGGTCATAGCCAACGGCGACCAGCCAGTGCAGTTTCCGTTGCATCAAGAGCCGGTAGCCATGCGTCGCAGTGCGTAGTCACAATAGTGCGTAGCATATATCGATCATTAGTAGGTACAGCCGCGACCTGTGGTCGCGATCAGACGACATCGGATCGATGTCGGATCAGAAGTTTTGAGTCAACGTTGGAATTGGAAAGTTCGTCGGCATCGTATCGTTGAGGCTGCCAAGCTTCCGCACGGTGCCGGTAGTGCGTTTTGTTTTTATCACCTACGCCGGTCACACGCGGCTGACTTGCCCAGTCGGCCGCTTTAATGGGGAAGGAGCCAACGATGCTTGTTTTGTCGAGACAGCGCGACGAAAGCATCATGATCGGTGACAATATCGTGGTCACGATCGTTGACATTCGTGGGGATAAAGTCCGGTTGGGCATCAATGCCCCGACCGAAATTCCGGTCCACCGCCAAGAAGTGTACGAGGCCATTCAGCGCGAAAACTTGCGCGCCGCGCGCTTGGATCCCAAAGACACGCAAGCGCTGGGCAAACAGCCGGTTAATCGCGGCCGCGTGGGCGAACCTTAAGGCAACCGGCGTCGCCGAACTCGCCGGAGTTAGGGCGATGGTCTGACCAGCGAAGCGGCATTCCGACGCGCCCCAGGTCTGGCGACCTTGGCTAATCCCGAAGCGCCGCACTCGCGTTTCGTCAGCCTCGATGTTCGCTTATCAGCGATACGCATCGCTTCTTCTAACGGCGATGCTATCGCCGGTTTTACAAAACTCGTCGACTATCAGGATCGAGCCGGATCGCTCACTCGCGACCAGGGTGGGTCGTCGGCCGCTCCGCTAAGCGGTCGTTCGCATCGATCATCGTCGGTGATTCGATCCTTCTCCAATCCCCGATCCTAAATCCCGACGTCGAACCCCGATCACTCCGCTCCCGACGTCTTTGTCGGTCCTAACGAATGTAAGGCTGCGAGGTTCCCGCTTGCGGAGGCCCGTCAGCTGTTTTTGATTGCGTAGACGGACGCACGTGTCGAATGAGAACAGTAGGAACAAATCAAAAAACAAAGATTAGTTTCCCAAATTACCTAAAGCACGTAGCTGGGTAGGTCGATGAACATTGCGAGGGAGGCGTATACCGTGACGCCTGCGCCTTGCAGTCTGTGACGACCCGACGGGGTTGGAGCAGCTGAGACGGTTGGAGTTGATTTGAGCCATGCACCGATCGGCAGGAAGCCATTGGATCGCATTGCGACAGACACGGTGAGTTGGACGATCAAACCCGTTTTTTAATGGTGCGTTGCGTGCGAAGTGTCGGCACTTAGCCGACACCAGTGCGCACACCGCCAAGTCGCTACCGGAAGACCCCGCGCTCCGGTCGAGCTTGGACATAATCCTTATTTACCTCAGAAGGGGTGTCAAGCATGACCCGTATTAACACGAACGTCAGTTCATTGGTAGCGCAGAAGCAGTTGTCGCGTTCGAACACGCAATTGCAAACCTCGTTGACTCGCTTAAGCACCGGCTTACGCATCAACGTCGGTAAAGACGATCCGGCCGGTTTGATCGCCAGCGAAATTCTCCGTAGCGACATCATCGCCACGCAACGTGCGATCACGAATAGCGAACGCGCCAATCAGATCATCGCCACGGCCGACAGTGCCTTGGGCCAGGTCAGTGCCTTGCTCAACGACATCCGCGGCCTGGTCAGCGAAGCAGCCAACACCGGCGCGCTAAGCGACGAACAGATCAGTGCCAATCAATTGCAAGTCGATAGCTCGCTCGAAGCCATCGACCGTATCGCACAGACGACCTCGTTCCAAGGTCGTCGTCTGTTGGACGGCGGCCTGGACTTCTTGACCACGAACGCCGGCACCGCAAAAATTCGCTCCAGCGGTACGGTGGGCAACGCGGTCGATACCCGAGCCACAGGTTCGATCGGCGGCGGAATTGATGCCAATGCAACAGCCACCCTGTCGGGCAGCACCGGTGCCGTCGACTTCAACGCCACGAGCGCGGGTTCGGGCCTGAACGGCATCAAGGTCGAATACATCTTCAGTACTGCCGGCGTCACGTCCGCATCGTTCGCGGGCACAACGTTGACCGTCAATGTCGCCTCGGCCAACAATACGGCCGCGGACATTGTGACGGCAGTCAACGCGTTGACCGCCACGACCCAACTGTCGGCTTCGGTCGATACGGCCGGTGCGATTTTCTCGGTCGGTGCCGCTCCGGGCGCTGCCCTGAGTGCGACGACCGCGGGTGGTACCTTCGTCAACACGATTCAGCTCTCGGCGACGGCGGTCGGAGCTCGTTTCAACAATACCAACGTGACCGTGGCCTCGACCACGGGCGCCACATCGGCTGCGTACAGCACAGCCACCAACACGTTGACCATCAATCGAAGTGCGGCGGCCAATTCGTCCGCCGTCGCCTCGGCGATCACCGCGACCGGCGTATTCCAAGCCAGTGCCAGCGGCACCGGATTGGGCATCGTCTCGGCGGCAACTTTTAGTGCCGCGACTGCCGGTGGTTTGGATTCCAACCGGTTGATTCTGTCGGCAACGACCGGCGGCACCGCGTTCAACAACACCTCGGTTGTCGTCGCCGTTTCGAACGCTGCCACCTCGGCGTCGTACAACACGGCTACGAACACGCTCACCATCACGCAAAGTGCGGCCTCGGCCGTTTCCGAGGCGGTCACCGCCATCAACGCCGAGGGAACTTTCAGTGCCACGGCCACGGGTGCCGGAGTGGGTATCCTGTCGACCGGTACCAGCTCGGCCGTCACCACCGGTGGCGCGGCCGGTACATCCTCGGTTAGCGACTTGAAGATCGACCAAGCCAACTTCGGTACGGCTAGCTCGATCAATATTCAAGTGCAAGTCGATACGCAAGCCCAGCAAGCCGCGTTGGAATACTCGGGCGGCACGCTGGCCAATGCCTTGGTGCTGCAAATCGGCGGTAAGAGCGGTTTCGAAACCTTCAACTTCGGTTCCGGTACCACGGTCAGTCAGATTCGCGATGCTCTGAACTTGGTCAGCGACGCGACCGGTGTTTCGGCCTCGGTTGCTTCGGGTGCCGTGTCCGGCTCGGTGCTGCGATTCGAATCGATCGAGTACGGCGACGACGCCTTCGTCTCGGCCAAGGCCTTGACCGGTACGTTCTCGGCAGCGAACGCCTTGGGAGCCACGACCGAACGCTCAATCGGAGCCGACGTTGCCCTGCGTATCAACGGTGTGCAAGCTACGGGCAAGGGTCTCCGAGCCTCGCTGAATACCTCGACCTTGGACCTCAACTTCCAAGTCAACAGCGACTTTGTCGACGGCGACACGTTCGAGTTCTCGATCACCGGCGGCGGTGCGAACTTCCAAATCGGACCCGACGTGGTCAGCAATCAGCAAGCTCGCTTGGGCATTCAAGGCCTCAGCACGGCGACCCTCGGCGGTGTCAGCGGCAAGTTGTACGAACTCCGCTCGGGTGGAGCCAAGGACTTGACCACCGACACCAAGGGTGCTGCCAAGGTTGTCGATGAAGTTATCTCGTCGGTCACCGGGTTGCGTGGTCGACTGGGTGCCTTCCAGAAGACGACACTCGAAACCAACATCTTCACCTTGAACGATTCGTTGGAGAACCTGACCGAAGCCGAAAGCACCATCCGCGACGCCGACTTCGCCGCCGAAAGTGCTCGACTGACTCGGGCTCAGATTCTGGTGCAATCGGGTACCTCGGTGCTCGGTATCGCCAACCAAAACCCGCAGAACGTGCTGTCGCTGCTACGATAGTCCGCTCGCGGAAAGTAAAACTCAGC
>JAYTAU010000644.1:0-7121 GCA_043737375.1 Planctomycetia bacterium | reverse complement strand
CGAATCTCTTCGACCGAAACTTGGCCGCCGATGTTTCGTCCGGCAGGCAGGATTCCTGATGTGGCAGCCGCCTGCCCAGACTGCGAAATTGTCAGCACATCCTTGGGCTGAGCGATTTGCGGCCCCGCCGGTTGAGTCGCGGTCGGGTTGGCACTCCGCGCTGCTACCAACGCGCGGCTGAGCCCGGTAGCGGCCGAGGCGGCAGTTCCAGCAAGTCCCGACATCAACGACATGAGACATCCGCTGTGAAATAGCTTCGGAATGCCACAAAGGGCATTGCGCAACGTTATTGTTCGCCTAGGATCTGTTCCTCAATCACATCGACCCACAACCGAGCCGATCTTGAGGATTATTCCGGTTATACAAGCTGGGTAAGACACTTTTCTGTTTTTCATTTGACACGCGTTCGGTCCAACGTATCTCAATATTGGAATAGCCCGTTGGTAAAATCCGGCGAAATTTGGTCGTCGCCCCAGCGCGCGCAACGTAGGTCCACACGTGGTCGACGTCGAAAGCTTCATTTATTACGGCCTGGTGCTGTTGTTTCTCGACCTATTGCTAGGCGTGATGTTTGGTTGGTGGTTGCGCGGTTCGCGGCGGACCGACGATGTCAGTCAGTTGAATCCGCGGCAAGCCATGGAAGCCCTCAAGCGGTTGCAAGATCTCACTCGCGATGTGGCTGCACGGGTCGGCGAGCATCTTTGTCGCGTCGATGCCATCAGCCGCGAATTAGTCGCCATCACAGGCAATTCGAATAATCCCAAAGAACGCGCAGTCATCGATGCCGTTTCGCAAATCGTGCAGATGAACGAGACGCTCTCCAGTCAACTGGTGCACGCTAAATTGCAATTACAAGATCAACAACAAACCATCGAGGAACAAGCCTCTCTGGCTACGATCGACCTGGTCACCGGGCTCACGAACCGCCGTGGATTCGAAGCGGAACTTTCGCGACGACTGGCCCAATGGCAACAGCAAGAGCAACCGTTGTCGGTGCTGATTTTGGACATCGATCAACTGCAACATTTGCACGAAACTCGCGGGCCGCAAGCTGCCAACGATGTGCTTCGCGGAATGGCTGAAGTACTCAATGAAACGATGCGCGCGATGGATTTGATCGCGCGCTATAGCGAGGACCAGTTCGCGGTCTTGTTGCCGGGCACGAAGTTGAACGAAGCACGCGTCGCTGCGGATCGATTGCGCCTGAATGTGTCAGAGCGAACATTCGTCGCCGGCCCGACCCCGGTCGAGATTACCGTCAGCGAAGGCGTGACCGACACCTTGCCCGGCGATGACATCAAATCGCTGGTCAAGCGCGCGAACATTGCATTGGTTGCCTCGCGCGAGGCGGGCCGCAACTGTGGGCATCAACACGACGGCAGCCATTGCAGCCCCATCGAGCCCCCTTCGCCCGAGGCTGCATCCGACACGCTCCACGATTTGTTGCAGTACGCGAAGAACTTGCGCGACACTTCGTTCGATTCGACCATCGACGGACTGACCGGGCTGCACAATCGTCGAACGTTTTTCGAGACATTGCGACATCGAATCACCGAACACAATTTGGCCAACACGTCGCTGTGTATGTTGATGATCGACTTGGATCAGATGGAAAACATCAATAAGAGCAACGGTCAATTGGTCGGTGATGTCGTTTTGCGGGCCGTTTCGCAGGTAATTCGCGCAGGCACTCGAACCGAGCTCGACATTACCGCGCGATTCGAGGGGGCGAGGTTGGCGGTGGTTCTGGTGGATACGGACCTCGAAGCGGGACTCGCAATCGGCGATCGGCTGCGTAGGACCGTGGCTGCCTGTAAGCTCCGCGCCGAAGGCAAGGAGATCGGCGTGACAGTGACGGTCGGCGTGGCCGAAATGGTCCGCGGCAGCGACTCGGTCGAATTGATCAAAGCGGCTGAAAACGCCATGCGCAGCGCCAAGGCCGCCGGACGCAACTGCGTTCATTTTCACGATGGCAAGAAGATCCACGCCGTCGCCGCGTCGATCGGAGTGGCGTAGTCGTGTATCTCGTCGATCGGTCGGCAACCGACTACACTGTTGGAATGCTGTTAGATGCTGTAAATTCCGAACTTCCCTTGCCGCTGTTGATCACCGGAATTTCCGGCGTGCCGGGCTACAACGCGTTGCCCTATTTTCGGGCACGCTATCCAGGCCAAGTGATCGGTATTCGACAGGCCGACAATTGGCGACTCTCTGGCCCCGACATTGAAATTTGCGATGCCGAGAACTTCGACGGTCTGTCGGCCTTGTTCGATCGCTACCAGTTTCGCAGTGTGTTGAATTGTGCGGGCAGTTGCGCGCTAAAAAGCTGTGAACTCAATCCCGAAATGGCCTGGCGGATCAATGTCGCAGGCGTACGCACACTGCTGGAAGTGCTACACGGTCGCGACGTGCGGCTCGTGCATCTTTCGGTCGACCTGGTATTTTCGGGCGAGGGCGGCGGCAATTTGGTCGAACGCACTGCGACCGATCCGGTCACGGTGTATGGAATGACCATGGCTGCCGCCGAACGGCTGATTATTGTCGCCGAACCTAGGTCGTGTACGCTGCGAATTTCGCTGCCGATGGGTATCAGCTTTAACGGACACGCGGGCGCAATCGACTGGATAACGTCGCGATTCAAAAAACATCGCCCAGCGACTTTGTACTTCGACGAGATTCGCACACCGACATACACCGATTGCTTGAATGAGGTTTGCGACGCGGTGCTGGCCGGCCGCTTGCAGGGAATTTATCATGCCGGTGCCCCCCGACGGCTGAGTCTTTTCGAAACAGCACAAGTCATCAACCGAGTCGGAGGGTATGATCCTCGACTGTTGTTAGGATGCTTACGCCACGAGGCGGGGCCGATGCCGCCGCGGGCCGGGAATGTGACCATGGACTCGGGTCGCTTGGCCGCAGCGTTGGGCTATCAGCCCTTTGACCCTTGGCCGCTCGACGAAAGTTGGGTTCCGACCGACCGGAACTGGCACTACGATCGCAGCGGCGAACCGGGCTCGCCCGAGCTGCTGGCGGAGATTTTATATCGCAATCCGCGGCGTATCGCGGCGATTGGCCGAGCATCGTAGCGGATCGAACGCGATTGTAGGGAACGTGCCTCCGTTCCGGAACTACGTAAGCCTCCGGAATGCCGCAGCAGCGCATTCCCTACGACGAGCATTTGACAACCGGTTTTCTTGACATAAGTTTACATTGCGGGCAGTTCTAGCTCCCTTTTTGTCAACCGCCGCTTCAGGCAATTCGGTGTCTATATGAAACACTTCTTTCTTAAATTCTTGCGAGAGGACGACGCCACAACCGCAGTCGAATATGCCGTCATGCTGGCCCTGATTATCGGTTCGATCATCGTCACGATCGGTTCGGTGGGTGGGGCGACGGGTGGCATGTGGGGCGGTATCGACGCCGATCTGGTGAGTGCCGGCTTCGGGTCGTAGGCGATTGGAAATTGATTTTCGACTCAAAAAATTTAAACCCCCGAGTGATTACTCGGGGGTTTATTTTTTTTGCGCAAGCTGCGAGAACAAACAACTGGCTCCCGGCCTCACCGCTTAGCAGCTTAATAGGACGCTGACGCACCCCGCTCGCCACGAATCCGCCGAGCGTACATCAGCAAGCCAACGATCGTCTTGGCGTCTTGAATTCGCCCGTCGTCGATCATCGATAACGCTTCGTCCCAAGGGACAATCAGGCGTTCGATCTGTTCGCCCGCTTCGAGAGCTTGCTCGCCGGCCGTTAAGCCGGTCGCCAAGAACAAGTGCATTCGCTCGTTCAAAATGCCCGGCGACATCAGAAACTCGCAAAGCGGTTCCAAGCTGGCGGCGCGATAACCTGTCTCTTCGATCAGTTCGCGGTGCGCCGTTTCGAACGGCGTCTCACCGGAGTCGATGGTTCCCGCCGGCAGTTCGATCAATGTTTGCTCAACGGCGACTCGGTAGTTGCGAATCAGACAAACGCGGCCGTCGGGCAACAGCGGCAACAACACCACGGCACCAGGATGCAGCACCACTTCACGCTGTCGCACGCCGCCGTCGGCCAGTGTTTGGGCGCGACGAACCACCTGGAATCGGGCCGTATCGAGCAGTAGTTCGTCGGCTGGTGAAATGGGTGGTGTGCTTGCAGGCTTCATACTGAGCGACTCCGCGTAAGTAAGTAATGTGAGGATGATACCGCAGAATCTACTTTATATCGCCCGACACCCACTGAATGGGGTATGGGTTCGTTGAAACGTCATCCGGCTGTTGTTACCATAAAAACCACGCAGTCGCGAGCCGCCGGTTTGCCCATTCAATCGACCTTTCAACCTATCGGGTTTCGGTATGCGGGAAAACTCGACCTGGAGCATTAGTTTGGGCCGCTGGGGCGGGCTCGATGTCCGTTTGCATGCGTCGTTTTTAGTGTGCGCGGTACTGACCGTTTATATTTGCGCACGTAGCGGCCTCAACCAAGTGGCCGAAGTCAGTATTCTCACGCTGGGAATACTATTTGTCAGTGTTCTGCTTCACGAATTGGCACATGTTTTGGCGGCCATTCGACTGGGCGGAAGAGCCGATCGAATTGTGCTTTCACCGCTGGGCGGTTTTCAACCGCAGTTGGTGCCGCCCGAACCGCATCGCGAAATTTTAGTCGCGATGGCCGGCCCGCTGGTCAATTTTGTCATCGTGCTGCTGACTGCGCCGATGTTGGCGCTGGCCGATGTCGACCTGAAAGACTTTCTGCTGTCGCCTCTCGATCCGCAAAATTTGCTGGTTGGCGATAAGGCTTGGTTGATCGCGCTGCGATTGACGTGCTGGATTAACTGCTTGCTGCTGTTAAATTTGTTTCCGGCATATCCGCTCGATGCAGGCCATGCACTCGCGGCCGTACTGAAGCCGATTTTTGGTGCCCGACCGGCAGTCCTAATCGTGGCATCGAGTGCGATGTTGCTTTCGGCGGGCTTGGTGCTGATGGCCTGTTTTCTGCCTGCCGATACGCGACTGATCCCGACTTGGCTGGAACTTTGTTTGTTCGCGATATTCCTGTACTTCCACGCCCGCGCTCAAATCGAAAATCAACGCTCCCCCGCAGTCGAGGACGATCTGTTGGGCTACGATTTTTCGGAAGGCTATACCAGCCTGGAGCGGACGTTCGATGAACACTCGCAGCGACAACCGACGATCTTCGCTCAGTGGCTGGCCAAGAAGCGAGAAACCCGCCGCCGGCGATTGGCGCAGCTCGAAGCGGACGAAGAGCGCCAGGTCGATCATGTGTTGGCCCGGCTCAATGAAGTGGGTATGCAAGCCATCTCGCCGCAAGAGCGGTCGCTGCTCAATCGCGTCAGCAAGCGCTATCGCGATCGCCAGCGCAGTAATTCGTGACGCTCGACGAGGAAGAACGCGAAAATCTGCTGGACAATGCCACTGCATTTGCGGATCGCGTCCTGATCGACATCGCTGAGGAAAATGATCCATGCTTTGTCGATCCGGTGTTTGTCGGACTTCGTCCCAACGGAGCGACGAGCGTCTACTTTGGGCAAGATCCGGTTTATCATTTCAACTCGGTCGGGCAGCTTCGCCGGGCATTTGTCGACGGCAGATTGTTCAAGGCCGAAGATGGTAAACTGGTTGCACTTGAGCGCCATCGCAGCGGTGAACGAACGCAGCAAATTCGTTCTGAATTGCTACGCACCGATTTCACAACGGATCAAACCGGGCAATTTTTGCTACAACTGGCCGATCGTATGCAGCGATTACGAAATCGGTTGCTAAGCGGCGATTTCACGCTGCTGGGCGAGGTAACCAACTCGCTTAAGGCGGCTGCCCAGCGTACGGCGGTCGATCGCGTCCGCGATTGGTTCGAGCAATTGCCGGCCATGTTCAGCTTGGCAAGCTCACCGCGGGTGGTTTGACTAATCGCGGACAGAACGAGCTAGCGGCCCGTCTGGAAGGCCAGGGTCGCACGCTACAACGGCAGTGCCACCACGGTTGCGGGACCGTTTGCCGACTCTAGTTTTGTGCCAACCGCGTTGTGACCGCGTCGTACATAGCCCAATCCCAACGGGTTTTGTAATCGGGGTGACCACACAACCGATGTCAGCACACCAACGCTCGCATCGCTCGACTTCAATTCCATACCGGCCGTCAAGGGGGTCGTCGAATCAACTCGCACGCCCACCAGCAGCTTGTTGACGTGTCCCAGCGCATCGATGCGAGCGACAGTTTCTTGCCCCAGATAGCAGCCCTTGGTGAAGCTAATTGCCCGTGCATCGCGGTTGACTTCTTGCGGTAAGTTTTTGTCGGTGATGTCGATACCGAACAACGGTGTGCCGGCTTCCATCCGAGCGATCTCGAACGCCTCAAGCCCCGCGCGCACCGCGCCGGAGTTGACCAGTGTCGCCAAAAAATTCGGCACGTGTTCAACACGACAAACGATCAGATAGCTTTCGCATCCGGCCAGACCGACATGCCGCACATAGATCTGCTCACCGAGCAACTGCGATTCGGCGTGTCCCATCGGATTGCCGGGCACGGCGACCGCCAGCGATTCCAACAACGCCGCAGCTTTCGGCCCGGCGACCAGCAGTTCGCCCCACTCGGCGGAACGGTCGACGATCTCGACCCGTTCGCGAATGATATAGCGACTGAGGTGGTTGATAAGTCGCTCGGCCTGACCGGCAACCGACTCGATGATCAACGACTTTTCTCCGCAAAAAATCAATGCATGGCCGATGGTGTGTCCCCGCGCGTCGGTAATAAACGCTTCGCAACCGCTACCGGATTTTAGCGGGCGAACGGCGTTCGTACAAAAGTTGTGCAGAAACGTCGCACGGTCTTCGCCCGTCAGTTCAAGCTGCGTGCGATTGCTCAGGTCGACAACTCCGGCGCTTTCGGTCAGAGCGATGTAGCCCGGCTCCGCTTGGGATTTCGAATCGAGATGTGAAGACTGTGGGGTCATTTCTGGGCGGGCAAGTCGGAAGGCAAAAACAAAAAGCCGCGAATGGATACGAATGGTCGCCTACGTGTCCGTCGTAACTTTGTGGTTAATTTTTTTCTAACGTTCGATTTAATCTGGCAAATTTGGCAGCACGTATTGCGCACTGGGCAGCACGATGCATGAGCCCGCGCGGG
>JAYTAU010000643.1:0-2877 GCA_043737375.1 Planctomycetia bacterium | reverse complement strand
ATCACCAATACTTTGCGATCGTCTTTCTCAAATACGCCACGCTGCGTTCTAACTGCTCGAAACCATCGACACCGTCTTCGATGCTGATCCAGCCGTCGAAGCCCACACTTTTCAGTTCCGTAAAGATTGCGTCGTAGTCGTTTAGTCCTTGGCCGATCTCGCCATGTCGCAATCGTGCGGCGTAACCCACACTATCTTCCTCGCGGCGCAGGTCTTCAATCGTGCCGCTTGCCAAGTACCGGTCGCTGGCATGCATCGTGACCACGCGGTGCTTGACGCGGCGTAGTAACTCCAGCGGATCGTCGCCGGCCAGAAACGTATTACTGGGGTCGTAGTTCACGCCGAACGCGGGCGAGTCGATCTGCGCGACCAGCTCACAAAACAGGTCCATGTGTTGGGCAAATTCGGGGACCTGCCAGTAGTTGTCCTTGTAATGATTTTCGAGGATCAGCGTCACGCCGGCCGCGACGGCATGCGGCAGACAAGCGTGAATACAATCGGCGGCGTAGCGAATACCGTCGGCACGCGAGACCTCGGGCCGGCGCTGACCGCTCAACACGCGGCAGTACTTGCCGCCCAGTTCAGCGGTCTGATCGATCCAGCGCCGCTCGAAGTCGATCTGCTGTCGGCGAAACGCGGCGTCGGGATGGGTGAAGTCCGGCGAGCAGCAGTACATGGGGATCGACAGGCCATGATCCTCGACCCGTTTACGAGCCTCGGTCGTAGCTCCAACACGTTGCAATTCGATAAAGCCGCTGTAAAATTCCAGGCCGTCCACATCCAGCTTAGCCGCCAAGTCGATCCACTCAGCGATGGACATCGTGCCATCGACGCAGAGTTGATCCATGTACGCTTTTGGAAAGACGGCGAGGTGAGGCATGGAGGCGTATGCCGAAGGCTTAAATGACGCGTAGTGATCTATCGCACTTTCTGCATGTGACGCAGAAACTCGGCGTCGAGTGTTGGTAAATCGCCGAACGCCGCTTTGAATTCCTTCAACCGATCCACAGGTTCGTCCCAGACCAACGGCCTTTTGGCGGCTAGCGCCTGCAAGTACGCAGTGTACTCTTTCGGCTTCTGGCGAATCAGAAAGTAGTTCAGCGCCCAGGCCTCGGCATAAGCATCGAGCGCTTGCCTTGGATCGCGCAGTCGTTTGTCATCGGCCAATAGCGATTTGAGCGAGTCCGCCGGTCGCGACGACAAGTACTCGCGAAATTTGGTCAATCGCGGGCGATTGACTTCGCCGATGGTCCGCCAGCCTTTGGCGCTGGTCAGATCGGGCGCTTCGAAATACACCGCTACGCCCTCGCTCACCCACAGCGGAATATCGGCATAGCGGGTTTGCAGTCCGCAGTTGTAGGCGATTTGATGCGTGGCTTCGTGAATGATCGTGGCGACCATGCGTTCGGCATCGGGCCGCGCCAGCATTTGGTTGATCTGCGCGGCCGAGCCGCGTCGATCATCGGCGCGGCGCAGGGCCTCGGATCCGGTCAGATCGTACATCGTCACGCGATTCGTCTGCAGACTGTAGTACGCGATGATATGTTTGGTACCCGCGCCCAGTTCGGCTTCTGTCCAACGACCGTACGATGCATGATCGGCAAACACAATACAAACCATCGGCAGTTCAGGTTCGTGCAACGCAAAGCCTTTGCGACTCCAAAAGTTGATGAACGCCGCGTACAGCCGTTCGTACAGCGCGCCGCACCATTGGGCATAGGCTTTGGACGTGTTGTGGCAGATGATGTAATGCGCGGTCATATGAACTTCGAAGCCCGCCGGCAGCGCGGCCAGAATTTGCTTGGCGGCGTCGGCTTGCGTCAGCGGTTTGAACGGTTGGCTGTCGCTAGTGTGATTGACGACTTCGTCGGGCTGCACGCTGTGCATCTGACCGTCGGCGGTCAGCAGCATCAGGCCGCCGTCTTCGGCCGTGACCAGCAGCTTGCCCTGGATGCGGCTTTCTTTCTCTTTGCGTCGCAGCGTAACATGATCGAGGGCGGAAGCGTCGTGCGGCAATGACGCCATGAACGAGAGTAAAATCGCGGAGAAGATTAACGCGGCGATCGGGCTTCGTTTCCGCATTTGCAATTTTCGCATGCCGATTTGCCGCTTCGAAACGGGTGGGCCGGTGGCCGCACCGCTAAGCATCACTCACAGTCGACCAATTATTGCAGTCCGACAGTCGTAGCGAGAGCGGCTAAACAACCGGTCTCATCTCACGCTTTCCGAGTTCACGCTTTCACGCTTTCGATCTGCCGTCGCATTCCCCATTCCTCACTCCCCATTCCAATTTCGCTGCCTCACTCCCACTCGATCGTCGCCGGGGGCTTGCTACTAATATCATACACCACGCGATTGATCCCTTTGACCTCGTTAATGATTCGAGTCGAAACGCGAGCCAGCAAATCGTACGGCAAATGGCTCCAATCGGCGGTCATAAAGTCTTCCGTTTCGACCGCTCGAACCGCCAGACAGTCTTCGTAGGTGCGACAATCGCCCATCACGCCGACGCTTTGTATCGGCAACAGCACGGCAAACACCTGGGCAGTCTGCCGGTATAGCTTGGCGGCTTTGATCTCTTCGATGACGATCGCGTCGGCGTCGCGCAACCGATCCAACCGCGGTCGGGTGACTTCGCCCAAACAGCGCACTGCCAGACCCGGCCCCGGAAACGGATGCCGCCAGACGATTTCTTCGGGCAGTCCCAGTTGCAGTCCCAACTTGCGGACTTCGTCTTTGAACAAATCGCGCAGCGGCTCGATCAGTTCGAAGCCCAGTTTTTCGGGCAGACCGCCCACATTGTGGTGCAGCTTGATCGTGGCCGCCGGGCCATCGACGGCCGCTCCGCTTTCGATCACGTCGGGGTAGAGCGTGCCT
>JAYTAU010000642.1:0-7139 GCA_043737375.1 Planctomycetia bacterium | reverse complement strand
TGGGCAGCCCGGCCATCAGCTTTTCGAGCACTTGTAGTTCAGCCGGAGTCAGGCCGGCATAATTTTGTTCGATTTGTCGGCGATTCTGTCGCAATTGATTGAGTTGAGTTTCCTTATCCAATGCCGTGGATAGCGCACTCCAAACCTCTTGGTCGCCGCAAGGTTTCTCGAGAAACGTGACCGCGCCGGCCCGCATGGCCCGTACCGCCATCGGCACATCGGCAAACCCGGTGATGACGACCACGGGCAACGTCGAATTCTTGGCGGCCAGTTGCTCTTGCAAATCGATTCCGCTCATGCCGGTCATGCGCACATCGACAATCAGACAGCCGCGCTTCGCCGGGTCGTAGGCGGCAAGAAACTCTTCGGCCGAGGCAAACGTTTCGACCGCCATACCGCGAGATTTGATCAGTGCGGCAACCGAACTTCTGGCGGCCGGATCATCATCGACGACGAACACCACGGGTTTAGTCTCCATGAGTCTTTTCCTTTTGACTGATCGGTAATGAAAAATGGAACGCCAGCCCTCGGTCCGAATTCGGTTCCGCCCATAGTTGCCCGCCATGGGCTTCGACTATGGAGCGGCTAATTGCCAGACCCATCCCCATTCCCTCCGTCTTCGTCGTAAAAAAAGGTTCGAACAAGTTATTGAGTTGATTGTCGGCGATGCCAGGGCCCTGATCACGAACTTGGACCGCGATTTTGTCGGTTGCACTCGGTTGGGTGGTGATCGTGACCAGCCTGTCGGCAACCGGCAGGGTTCGCATGGCGTCGATGGCGTTGTTCAACAGATTGACCAACACCTGTTGGATCTGCACTTCATCGACGAGGACCGGCGGCAAATTTTTGGCCAGATCCAGCCTTAACTTGGTGTCGGCCAAGCGTAGGCTGACTTGCATCAATCGAACGCAATGCTCGACCAACTCGTTGATCGCGGCATTCGAGTACAAGGTGGGGCCCTTGCGGACAAAACTATAGACCCGGCGGATGATCTCGCCGGCGCGTTGCGATTGCATCGAAATCTGTTGCAACCACTCTTGCATATCGCTGTGTTGCGCATTGGTATGAACGCGCGAAACATTCAGACAGGCTTCGCTGAAATTCGCGATTGCATACAACGGTTGATTGAGCTCGTGTGCCAATTCCGAGACCAACTCGCCCATTGTCGACAATCGCGACACATGCGCCAGTTCGGCCAGGCGCTGCGTGGCTTCTTGCTCCAACCGCACCCGCTCGGTCATATCCATCAGCACGCCGATCATCCGCGTCGGTTGATGCTGCTCGTCGAAATGCACGCGACCCTTCGCAGCGATCCAATGCACGCTGCCGTCGGGCCAGATCACGCGATAGTCGATTCCGTAGTTGATATTCGGCTGAGTTGAACGTGAGATCTGTTCGATGACCATCGCGCGATCATCGGGATGCAAGACTTCGAGAAACGCCTCGATCGTCGGAAAAAACTCGCCGGCGGGCAAGCCGACCAGTGGGCCCAGTTCGCGAGAATGACCGATTCGTCCTGTCACCCGATTCCAATCCCAGGTGCCCATGTGCGCCGCCTCGAGCGCCAGTCGCAGCCGCTCTTCACTGTCGCGGAGTCGTTCTTCGGCCAGCCGCTTCGAATCACGCAACGACTTTTCGGCCAGCGCGCTGGTGACTGCAGCCGGCAATCGCGTCATGCGATCTTTGAGCAGATAATCGACCGCGCCTTGCTTGATGCAATCGACGGCGACCTCCTCGCTGATGCTGCCGGTGACCACAATCAACGGAATGTCGAGATTTCGTTCGCGCAGCAATGCTAATGCTTGCAAGGCGTCGAACCGGGGTAGACCGAAATCGGATAGAATGACATCCGGATGCCAAGCGAGCTGAGCAATAAAATCTTGCTCGTTCGTGGCTCGCCGATCCTCGAACTGCAGCCTTGCCTGCCGCAACTCGCGAATCATCAGCTCCGCGTCATCCGATCGATCTTCAAGGATCAGCAGCTTCAGGCCCGCAGTCTGCATTACGTCCCAGAACGCCTTTCATCGGTGGTCGGTTGTTGAGGATGGGATGTGTGCTAGCTCGCGATCGAAAAAGGTACTGGCAGCATGTGCCCGCTTCCAGCTAACGATAGCGGATGCCCGCAACGAAAGCGAGCAAACTATCGGGGAATGGAGAATTTCGTTCGGGCGAGCTGTTTTTCCAGCCCCCGCGTTCGCCGGGAAACATGTTCGACAACTCGCCGGCGATTCTAGCACCTTGCTACCAGCGTCCAGTGCCGGTCGCTAGTCCGGGCAATAGACGATCGCACCAAGCCCAGCGATTCGACGAGGTTTTGCATTTCGCTCAGGTTCAACGCGGCTCGCAGTGAGGCCTCGAACAACGCGCGCTGACGGTCGTTGCAATTGGTCGCGTAGGTTTGTAACAGCGTTACCAGTTCGGTTTCATCATTGGGTCGCAGCAGATCACGCACGAACAACAGCCCGCCCGGCTTCATCACGCGGAGCATTTCGGCGAAGACCGCGCGAGGTTCGGCGATGTGATGGACGATGCTGTTGGAGATCACCGCGTCGAACATCGCATCGGCATAGTGCATCGCCTTGGCATCGGTCTGGTCGAGTTGAACGCGATGTGTCAGACTTGCCAGCTCCAAATTCAGCCGCGCCAGCATGAGCATGTTGACCGCGGCGTCGAATGCCATCACGCGCACGTGCTCAGTACGACGGCAAAGCTCGATTGGAATTTGCGCGGTGCCGGTGCCGACATCCAAGATGCTCAGTGGCGGGCGATCGTCAACGTCGATGTGTGCCGCCGGCTCCGCCAATGCTGAGCTACCTTGGTCGTTCGAAACGATGAAGTCTGACGTCGAATCGAGATTGTCCTGCGCCTGAATGCCACGGTGGGCATTCCCTACGGTAGCCCAGCGCACATCAAAGTCGCGCAGCAACCCAGCCGCCAGCAAGTCATCGACGAACCGCCGATTGACATCGGCGTGGTCCATCGCGTCGTAATCGCGCGCGTCGTCCGAGCCGTCCATGACCTCGGGCTCTAAGATGCGTGTGAGCATGACGGTCGGGATTGAAAGGAGTGCGGAATGCGAAGTACGGAATGGCTGTGCGCTTCGACTCCGCACTTCCCGCTCCGAACTCCGCACTTAATCCAGCCGTTTCACCCGTACGTTCTTGTATTTCACCGTGCTACCTGGATCGTGGGCTTGAAACGCGAACGTTCCGTGCTCGATTGCCCGGCTGAAGTCCTTGCCGGCCTTGTGTTCGTTAGGCTCGGTATAGTCAACCACGGTTTTGTCATTGATGTTGATCGTGATCTGCTTATCCTGAACTTTGATATGATAGGTGTACCATTCGCGATCTTTTACGGGGCTGGCTTTGACATCCTTGACGCCATATAAGCTACCGGTTTTACGCGGATCTTTTTCATAGGAGTTGTTGACTTGGACCTCAAATCCTTGTTTGGGCCAGCCTTCCTCTTGAAATTTAGTATGGATGTAAATTCCTCCGTTCGCGTTCGGCTCGGTCCAGCAATCGACTTTTAGTTCGAAATTCTTGAACGGCTTATCATCGCCTACATAGAACAGATGTCCGCGCGGACCATTGGCTACGATCGCGCCATCTTCGATCTTCCATGTCTTTTCGCTTTCGGCGATCTTCCAGCCGCTGAACGACTTACCGTCGAACAGATCCTTGAAACCTTCTTCAGCACGTGCCGAGGACGGCGAGTGTAATGCGAATCCTAAAACCACGAGGGCAAACATCACGAGACGCGTCATCTGATAACTCCAAAAGTGAATGGGCAATGGCATCCGTAAGGCGAAATGAACTCCATTTTAAGTACTAGCTAATCAGATTGCTCCGTCTAAAGATGAAAAGCAAGTAGTATAAACTTTTTTCAGGGAACTTCGTGCGCCCTTTGGCTGGTTCTTTTAAGGAATTTTCCTTTAAGGAATTGAGTCGAAGACCAATTCTTGATAGCTGCCTACAGTTATTGCGGCAACCGCATGCTGAACCTCACGAACATGATTTCGGTTGCGCGGCCAAGATGTCGTACTCTAAGCAAAATGCGCCGGTCGCTGATCGTTCTTAATCGCACTTCGTCCACGAATCGGTGTGAGCGTCTCGAAAGTAGGTGGGTTTTTTTGATTGGGAGCGATATTCTGCAAATCCGACGCTCACACCACGCCGGCTTGGCATTATTCCGCGACATGTCACAAATTCCCGAAAATGCGGAATAAATCCGTGCTGAATTCGTGCGACATTGCTTCGTTAACTCAATACAGCATTGCACTTCGGTAACGCTGAGCGATGAAATTTCGCGCGAATTATTCCGCATATTGCCCTGCTTTAGTGCGCACTTGCGTCTGATTGTTTTGCCGGTGGGATGGTTTACGCAGAATCATGCAGGATTGAGTTTACCGCATCTGCCGGCCTGATTTCAATGCTGCGGTAGGACGGAATTCATTCCGTCTTCCAGCATCGACCGACCGCGTAAACGGAATGAATTCCGTTTTAGGGGCGAACGAAAGCCTCGCGTATAGGCGCAGAGGAATTCGAAGATAGCCTTATCGAACTTTCGCCCTTCGCAGCATGTTGATTTGGCAACTCAAATGAAGCACGAAAACGCGAAAGAGCCAGATCGCGAAAGCTGTAGGAATCCGACGAGCAAAGTGCCTCGCGCAATGGCGCAGAGACGCAAAGGAAGGAAGTTGCTTCTCGACGTCTTAGCAGATTCGAAATCGGGACGCTATTTTTCGTCCGCCCCTTAGTACACGATCTTAATTTTGGCACAGGGCGGGAGTTACTCTATTTCAGCTTCTAGCCGGCGGAGGAATTGCGCTGTCTCGGAGGCGATGGTCTTTCCATCGGGCTTGAAGTCGAAAACCTCCAGAGCGATCCAACCGCCGTAACTCAAGTTTTTCAGTTGCTGAAGCAGCTCCCGGAAATTGTATTTGCCGGTCCCCGGATAACGGCCGTCGAGTTCATTCACCTCGACGTGCCGGATATGGCTGTAGTGTTTCTTGACTAATGCCGGATGCGGTAGCTCTTCGTTAACGGCGTTATGCACATCGAACAGCGTGGCGATATGCGGGCTATCGATACGACCGACGATCGCCGCGGCTTCGTCCAGGGTGTTGACGACATCGCAAAGATGCGGCGCAAGCGCTTCCAGAAGCATGGTTGTTTTGTGATCTCGATTGACGGGCTCCAAAGCTCGCAGTCCCTCTTCCAAACGCGAGACGGCATCGGCTTGCGTCGTACCCTCAATGCGGCCTCGTTGTTTACCCGAGCCAAGGACGAGAATTTCGCCTCCTAGATCCACGCACAGTTCGACCATCGCGCGTAAGTGGTCCCAACTCTTCCGCCGAGTCGCCGCCTGCGGTGTCGTGATGTGCAAATTCGCCGGAGCCTTCAGCAGATGGTGCAAGCCGACACACTTCAAGCCCTCGTTTTCGATACTCGCCCGGATCGCCTTTCTGCGAGCAGAGTCAAGCGCAGCCGGTTGATCGGATAAAGTGAACGGAGCGATCTCGATACCCTGATAACCCGCGTCGCGGGCGGCCCGGCAGGCAGATTCGAATTTCAAATCTTGAAATGTCTCGTTGCAAATGGCTAGCCGAAACGAATCCTTGGGACGCTGCGGATTGGGCTGAGCCGCCATACAGGCAGTTGCGCCTAGGCAGGCGACCGTTCCGACTTGGCTCAGAAACTCTCGCCGGTTCGAACTCATAATGAAAATAACCTCCTGGCGTTGTCGCCATAAACCTTTCGTTGGTCAGCTTCCGAAAGTTGCAATGCGTCGAGTGTATCGACGATCAGTTTCGGAGCGACCCACGGGTGATCGGTCGAGAATATCAGCTTTTCAATACCAACGGTCTCGATGGCACAACGGAGCGAGGCGGCATGCGGGCAGACGGTATCTAGATACACTTCGCGCAGATACTCGCTCGGCTTGCGCTTCAATCGCGCGGCGCCGCGTTTGAGCACTTGTGTTTGATGATCAATGCGACCGACAAGATAAGGCAACGTGCCGCCGGCGTGCGGGCAAACCAGTTTCAACCGAGGGTGATCTTCGAAAATGCCCGAGAGGATCAGTCGCGTGAGGGCAATCGTGGTGTCGAACATCAAACCCAATCCGCCCGCCATCTCGTAACCTTTCACCGCATCGAACGTCGTCGGGTAGGCCGGATGCAGTAGCACGGGCAAGTCAAGTTCTTCGGCCCGCGCGAACAACGGTCGGAACTCGGGCTCGTCGGGAAATTTGCCGGCCAAGTTGGAATACAACAAGATGCCGCGCAGCCCGTTTTTATGGCAACGATCCAATTCGATGATCGCGTCTTTCATGTTTTGCAGGGGAAGTACCGCCAGACCCAAGAAACGACGCGGGTGTCGGCGAACCACGTCGGCAATGTAATCGTTGCAAATCCGGGCAACAGCCGTTCCGTCGCGATCGAACAATTCCGGACCGGGGTCGTTGATACTGAGCGCGGTCAACCGGATGCCATGGGCATCCATGTCGGCCAACTTGGCTTCGACATCGGAATGTTTCGGCAAGACCTTGCGCGTCCACTCGCCGACCACGACAAATCGATCCGTCCCTTCACGACGGACCAACGGCGGCGTGTTCCGTTTTTCCATGAGTGCCAATAGTTCGGGCGGATACAAGTGGCTTTGGCAATCAATCCGAAAGTTTGCGGAACGCGGCTCATCGGCAAACGATCGCACAACGGTCGGCAAGATTACCGCGCCGCCCAGGCTGGCGATAAAGCCACGGCGACTGGTAGCGAGTCGTGAATGTCCCGCTTGCTCGAACCGCCTTCGATCTGTTTCTTCAATCGTATTCGCCATGAGATTACTTTTGCTCCAACTGAGTGACCGACTCTCCAGTAACCAACGTCGGTTCGACCTGCACGGTTGCCGTTGGGCTGTCGGTAGCTTGATTCATTCGCCACGTCAACAATTCAACCGATCGGCGGCCGATCTGCTCGGCATGAATATCGACCGTTGTCAGGGCCGGAAAAAGCCGATCCGCGAGGCCGATTTCGTTGTTGCACGAAATTAAATGGACATCGGTTCCGACCCGAATACCCCGTTTCGCAAAGGCAGAATAAACCTTCGCCGAAATCGAGTCGCTTGGCACAAAGATGC